>NZ_JBHUZM010000012.1:55992-110031 GCF_042667665.1 Streptomyces sp. NPDC057307
CCCCACGACCGAACGGGCGACCGAACGGGCGACCGAACGGGCGGCGACCACCCCGCCACCCACCCCGCCGCCCACCCCGGCGACCGTCCCGCCGGCCGCCAACCGGAACCGCCCGCTCCCCGCGTTTCGCAGGAATCGAACGACTACGGCCGTCCGGATAGCCCGTCCGTGGCTGTTTGACTGCCTGTTTGATCACACCGAAGGGCCCCCGGGCAATCGAACCGACAAAGCGTCGCTACGATGGCCAGGGCCGGTGGACCGTACCCGGCCGGGCGCGACCGACACCACTGTGCTTCATCGAGTAGAAGATGGCGGCCGGCCCCGATCCCCGCTCCCGGAGGGCTTTTCCGTGCCGGCAGGAACGCTGTACCGCGGCCGGGAAGGAATGTGGTCATGGGTGGCTCATCGAGTCACCGGCGTCACCATCTTCTTCTTCCTGTTCGTCCATGTGCTGGACACCGCACTCGTCCGCGTCTCCCCCGAGGCATACGACGACGTCGTAGCCACCTACAAGACGCCCCTCGTCGGCGTGCTGGAGTACGGCCTCGTGGCCGCCGTCCTCTTCCACGCGCTCAACGGACTGCGTGTGATCGCCGTGGACTTCTGGTCCAAGGGCCCGCGCTACCAGAAGCAGATGCTCTGGAGCGTCGTGGGTGTCTGGCTCGTCCTCATGCTGGGCGCCATCTACCCCGTGCTCGGCCACGCAGCACGTGAACTCTGGGGGAGCTGACCGATGTCCGCAGACACCACCGCGACCGGTTCCACCGCCGCGATCAGCCAGGTCGAGAGCGTGAGCGTCTTCGACGTCGACCACCCGGCGCCGCTCATCGAGCCGCCGCGCAAGCGCACCGCCAAGACCCCCAAGTCGACGCGCGGCAACTTCGAGATGGCCGCCTGGCTGTTCATGCGCCTGTCCGGCGTCGTCCTCGTCGTCCTGGTCATCGGCCACCTGATCATCCAACTGGTCCTCGACGGCGGCGTCTCCAAGATCGGCTTCGCCTTCGTGGCCGGCCGCTGGGCGTCCCCGTTCTGGCAGGCCTGGGATCTGCTGATGCTGTGGCTGGCGATGCTGCACGGCGCCAACGGCATGCGCACGATCATCAACGACTACGCGGAGCGTGCCAACACGCGCCTGTGGCTCAAGGGCCTGCTGTACACCGCCACGGTGTTCACCATCCTTCTGGGCACGCTGGTGATCTTCACCTTCGACCCGAACATCCGCTAAAGCCGGGGCTGACGAGAGCAATGAAGATCCATAAGTACGACACCGTCATCGTCGGCGCCGGTGGCGCCGGTATGCGCGCGGCCATCGAGTCGACCAAGCGCAGCCGTACCGCCGTGCTGACGAAGCTGTATCCCACCAGGTCCCACACGGGCGCCGCGCAGGGCGGCATGGCCGCCGCGCTCGCCAACGTGGAGGAGGACAACTGGGAGTGGCACACCTTCGACACGATCAAGGGCGGCGACTACCTGGTCGACCAGGACGCCGCCGAGATCCTGGCGAAGGAGGCCATCGACGCGGTCCTCGACCTGGAGAAGATGGGCCTGCCGTTCAACAGGACGCCGGACGGCACCATCGACCAGCGACGCTTCGGCGGCCACTCCCGCAACCACGGCGAGGCCCCGGTCCGCCGGTCCTGCTACGCGGCGGACCGCACCGGCCACATGATCCTCCAGACGCTCTACCAGAACTGTGTCAAGGAGGGCGTGGAGTTCTTCAACGAGTTCTACGTCCTGGACCAGTTGATCGTGGAGATCGACGGCGTCAAGACGTCGGCGGGCGTGGTCGCCTACGAGCTGGCCACCGGCGAGATCCATGTCTTCCAGGCCAAGTCGGTCATCTACGCGTCCGGCGGCACCGGCAAGTTCTTCAAGGTGACGTCCAACGCGCACACGCTCACCGGTGACGGCCAGGCGGCCTGCTACCGGCGCGGACTGCCCCTGGAGGACATGGAGTTCTTCCAGTTCCACCCCACGGGCATCTGGCGCATGGGCATCCTCCTCACGGAGGGCGCCCGCGGCGAGGGCGGCATCCTCCGTAACAAGGACGGTGAGCGCTTCATGGAGAAGTACGCGCCCGTCATGAAGGACCTCGCGTCGCGCGACGTGGTCTCGCGGTCGATCTACACCGAGATCCGCGAGGGCCGCGGCTGCGGTCCCGAGGGCGACCACGTCTACCTCGACCTCACGCACCTGCCGCCGGAGCAACTGGACGCCAAGCTCCCGGACATCACCGAGTTCGCCCGTACGTACCTGGGCATCGAGCCGTACACGGACCCGATCCCGATCCAGCCCACCGCGCACTACGCGATGGGCGGCATCCCGACCAACGTCCAGGGCGAGGTGCTGCGCGACAACACCACGGTCGTGCCCGGTCTGTACGCGGCCGGCGAGGTCGCGTGCGTGTCGGTGCACGGCGCCAACCGTCTGGGCACCAACTCGCTGCTCGACATCAACGTCTTCGGCAAGCGCTCCGGGATCGCCGCCGCCGAGTACGCGGCCAAGCACGACCACGTCGAACTCCCGGAGAACCCGGCCGAGCTGGTCGAGGCGCAGGTCGAGCGGCTGCGCTCGGCGACGGGCCACGAGCGGGTGGCGGACATCCGCCGCGAGCTGCAGGAGACCATGGACGCGAACGTCATGGTGTTCCGCACCGAGCAGACGATCAAGACGGCCGTCGAGAAGATCGCCGAGCTGCGCGACCGCTATCTGCGGGTGTCCATCCAGGACAAGGGCCGGCGCTTCAACACGGATCTGCTGGAGGCCGTCGAGCTGGGCAACCTGCTCGACCTGGCCGAGGTGATGGCCGTGTCCGCGCTCGCCCGCAAGGAGTCGCGCGGCGGTCACTACCGCGAGGACTTCCCCAACCGGGACGACGTGAACTTCATGCGCCACACCATGGCGTACCGCGAGGTCGGCGACGACGGCACGGAGTCCATCCGTCTCGACTACAAGCCGGTCGTCCAGACCCGCTACCAGCCGATGGAGCGTAAGTACTGATGGCAACTCCCCTACTGGACAAGGTCGAGGCCGAGTCAGCGGCCTCGCCGTACATCACGGTCACGCTGCGGATCCGCCGCTTCAACCCGGAGATCTCCGACGAGTCCCACTGGGAGGACTTCTCGATCGAGATCGACCCCAAGGAGCGTGTGCTCGACGCCCTCCACAAGATCAAGTGGGACGTCGACGGCTCGCTGACCTTCCGGCGCTCCTGCGCGCACGGGATCTGCGGCTCGGACGCGATGCGGATCAACGGCAAGAACCGCCTCGCCTGCAAGACGCTGATCAAGGACATCACGTCGCTCGACAAGAAGACGGGCGTCGCGAAGCCGATCACGGTCGAGGCCATCAAGGGGCTCACGGTCCTCAAGGACCTGGTCGTGGACATGGACCCGTTCTTCCAGGCGTACCGCGACGTGATGCCGTTCCTGGTCACCACCGGCAACGAACCGACGCGCGAGCGGCTCCAGTCGGCGGAGGACCGCGAGCGGTTCGACGACACCACGAAGTGCATCCTGTGCGCCGCGTGCACGTCGTCGTGCCCGGTGTTCTGGAACGACGGGCAGTACTTCGGCCCGGCGGCGATCGTCAACGCGCACCGGTTCATCTTCGACTCGCGTGACGAGGCGGGCGAGCAGCGCCTGGAGATCCTCAACGACAAGGACGGCGTGTGGCGTTGCCGCACGACGTTCAACTGCACGGACGCCTGCCCGCGCGGTATCGAGGTCACCAAGGCGATCCAGGAAGTGAAGCGCGCGCTGATCACCCGGCGCTTCTGAGGGCCGCGCGCCCTCCTGGCGGGTGAGGGCCCGTTTCCGTACAAAGCCGTAACGGCCCGTACGGAGCGGGCCCTTTCTGTGCCAGGATTCAGCCAGACCAAGCAGCAGGGGAAGCGGGGAGACATGAGTCAGGCGAATCCGAACCCGAATCAGGACGGCTCGGACGGAGCGTACGGATGGGGCCCCACCCAGCCGGGCTACGGCTATCCGAACCCGGCGCCGGGTTACGGCTATCCCGGCCAGGGCAGTCCGGGCTACGACCCGACACTGGCCGCCGGTCTGCCCGTCCCCGCGCCGCAGGGCGGCGGGGCGCCGCTGGTGTCGATCGGGGACATCACCGTCATGAACCACGGGATCGTGACACCGTCCGGCACGCTGCCGATCCAGGGAGCGGTGTGGAACGCGACGGACATGTCGCGTACGGAGGAGAAGATCCCGGCGCACGCCATCGTCCTGGCGATCGTCTTCTTCATCTTCTGTCTGCTCGGTCTGCTCTTCCTGCTGATGAAGGAGCGGAAGACCACCGGCTTCATCCAGGTGATGGTGACCAGCGGCGGCAAGCACCACTCGACGATGATCCCCGCGACCGGTCCGGAGAGCTTCCAGATCGTCATGGGGCAGATCGGCTACGCCCGTTCGCTCAGCTCCATGTGACGGTGGAGGTGGTGGCGGGCGTCTCGGCGGGCGTCTCGCCGGAGGTCGCGGCGTCCGGTTCGACGGCTCCCTCGGGCCAGACGGTCACCGCGCGCCGGCGGTAGCCGTCCTGCTCCGCCTCCTCGACGGAGAACGTGACGGCCTGGCCGACCCTGGGCTCGACGTAGTCGTCGCCCGCGACGGCCGAGAAGTGCGCCCACACGTCCTCCCGGAGGTTGGCGGCGTCCAGCACGCCCCACCCGTCCTCCTCGTGCCACGCGCGCACCCGTCCGGCCAGCGGTACGCCGAAGCGGTGGTGCAGGGCCAGGACGTCGCGTTCGTCGTCCTCGTCGATCGCGTACCCGGTGTGCGAGGCGACCTGGAACGCCGCCGTACCGCAGCCGACCCGGCGGCCCCGCACCCGCCCGCTGCCCGTCAGCGAGCCCACCGGATAGGGCAGGCCGCCGGGGCCGTACACCTCGACGCCCCGCTCGTCCGTACGGGTGACGCCGGTCAGGTCCACGGCGTGGACGTCGACCAGCCGGCCGCCGTCGTCCACCAGCACGTGGTTGTACGGTCCGTCGTCGCGGAACAGCCGGAAGCCGTGGTCGCGCATCGTCCGCCCGTAGTCGGCCAGGCTCTCGGCGCGTACGACGATGTCCAGGTCCTCGTGGGGCCGGGTCTGCTCGCACAGGAGGGCGTCGACGCCCCAGCCGCCGTCGAGCCAGACCTCGATGCCGGCCCGGTCGAGCAGGTCCAGGACGGCCAGCACATCCTCCGCACGCATCATGGGGCCGACTCTTCCCGATGAGGCGGCGGACGGCATCATATTCGGATGGGTGGTGCGACGCGCTGTCCCCCCGTTCGGACCCGAAGGATAGGAACGACATCAAGGTCTCCCGGAGCGAGCAGACCCGCACACTGATCCTCGAAACAGCGCTGCGCCTCTTCGAGGAGAACGGCTACGACCGGACGACCATGCGGGCCATCTCCAAGGAGGCGGGGGTCTCCGTCGGGAACGCGTACTACTACTTCTCCTCCAAGGAACATCTCGTCCAGGGCTTCTACGACCGGATCGCCGCCGAGCACGAGGCGGCCGTCAGGACCGTGCTGGCGGACGAACGAGATCTGACGGTCCGTCTCCGGGACGTCCTGCTCACCTGGTTGGACACGGCCGAGCCGTACCACCGCTTCGCCGCCCAGTTCTTCAAGAACGCGGCCGACCCCGACAGCCCGCTCAGCCCCTTCTCGCCGGAGTCCGCCCCGGCGCGCGAGGCCGCCGTCGCCATCCATGAGCGCGTACTCGCCGGCTCGTCGGCCCGGATGGACCCCGAACTGGCCGAGCAACTGCCGCACTTGCTGTGGCTGCTGCAGATGGGGCTCGTCCTGTACTGGGTGTACGACCGGACTCCGGGCACCGAGCGCAGCCGCCGGCTCGTCGAGCGGGCCACCCCGGTCGTCGCCCGGGTGATCACGCTCTCCCGCTACCGGCTGCTGCGCCCTGTCGTGCGTCAACTCCACGAACTGCTGGTCGAGTTCATGCCGGGTGCGATGGGGACGCGGCCTCCGAGGGGCTGAGGGTCAGGTCGTGGACGAGCGGATCGCCGCCGACCGCGAGGTGCCGGGTCCACGGCTCGTACGCCCCGGACGTCACGGCCAGCAGGTACGAGCCGCCGGCCGGGGCGCTGAGGATGTACGCGCCGTCGGCGAGCGTCGCCACCCGGTCGAGCTGCTTGCCCGCGGGCGAGACCAGGGTCAGTACGGCGTCGGGGACGGGCACGCCCTCCTCCGTACGGACGAAGCCGTGGATGACGGTGGTGCCGGAGAGGTCGGTGCCCGAGGGCCCGGTGCCGGAGGGGCCGTCCGCTGGAGAAGGCTCGTCGGCGGTCGTCGGCGGCGCGGTCTCGGGCGCCTCCACCGCCAGATGCGGGAGCCGGCTGTCCAGCCACCCCGGCAGCCACCAGTTGGCCCGTCCGAGCAGATGCATCGCCGCCGGGACCAGCGCCGTACGCAGGACGAACGCGTCGAGCGCGACGGCGGCGGCCAGCCCGACCCCCGCCACGGCCCCCTCGGTGTCACCGCTCAGCACGAACGCCCCGAAGACGCAGATCATGATGAGCGCGGCGGAGTTGATGACGCGGCTGGTCTCGGCGAGCCCGACGCGTACCGCGCGGGCGTTGTCCTTGGTGTGGACCCACTCCTCGTGCATCCGGCTGACGAGGAAGACCTGGTAATCCATCGAGAGCCCGAACAGCATCGACAGCATGATCACCGGGAGGAACGCGGTGATCGGACCCTCCTTGCCGAAGCCGAGCAGTTCGGCCCCCCAGCCCCACTGGAAGATCGCGACCAGCACGCCGAAGGACGCCGCCGCCGCGACCAGGTTCATCACGGCGGCCGTCAGCGGCACCACGACCGAACGGAAGGCCAGGAGCAGCAGCAGAAAGCCGAGGCCGATGATCGTGGCGATGAACAGGGGCATCCGGTCGGCGGTGACGGAGGAGAAGTCCTTGAAGACGGCGGTCACTCCGCCGACATGGACCTCCATCCCGGAGTCGGGGATGACGTCGTCGCGCAGCCGGTCGATGAGCCGGTCGGTCCCCGCGTCCTGCGGTGAGGTGGTGGGGACGACCTGGATGACCGTGACGGGAACCGGTGACGCGGACGGCACGGGCATCGCGGCGGCCATCGCCACGCCGTCGTCGGCGGCGACGCGTTCGACCAGCGCGTCCACGGCCGCCTTGACGTCCGGGGAGCCCGGGTCGCCGAGTTCGCCCGTCTCCGCGACGAGTTGGAGCGGTCCGTTGAAGCCGGGGCCGAAGCCCTCGGCGAGCAGGTCGTACGCCTGCCGGGTCGTCTGGCTCTCGGGGTGGTTGCCCTGGTCGGTCGCGCCGAGCCGTAGCGACAGGACCGGGATCGCCAGCGCGGCCATCACGACGACCGCGACGGCGGCGATCGCCCTCGGGCGCCGCTGGACGGTGGCCGACCAGCGGGCCGCCGGGCCCTTCGCCTCGGCGGGCTCGGGCCCGTCGGCCGCCAGCCTGCGGCGTTGCCGGCGGCTCAGTACCCGCTCGCCGAGCAGTCCGAGGAGGGCGGGCAGCAGGGTGATCGCGGCCAGCACGCTCAGGACGACGGTCAGCGACGTCGCGATGACGACGCCTTCGAGGAAGCTCATGCGCGTCACCAGCATGCCGGCGAGCGCGATGCAGACGGTGCCGCCGGCGAAGAGCACGGCCCGGCCCGCCGTGTTGAGCGCGAGGGCGGCCGAGTCCTCGGGCGATCTGCCGCCGAGGAGGGCTCTGCGGTGCCGGGTGACGATGAACAGCGCGTAGTCGATGCCGACGCCGAGACCGATCAACGAGCCGAGCAGCGAGGCCACTTCGGGTACATCGACGACATGGCTGAGCAGCAGCGTCGACATGAGCCCGGTGCCGACGCCGAAGACCGCCACGGTGATCGGCAGCAGCATCGAGAAGAGCGAGCCGAAGGCGAGGAAGAGAACGACACCCGCGGCGAGGATGCCGACCAACTCGGCCAGGCCGGTGGGCGGTTCGGAGATCCGGGTGATCGCCTGCCCGCCGAGTTCGACCTGGAGCCCGGCGCGCTCCGCGTCCCGCGCCGTGTCCACGACGTCCTGGACCAGCTCCTTCGGGACGGCGTCCGCCTGCTGGGCGAAAGTCACCTGCGCGTACGCGGTCCGCCCGTCCTCGCTGATCCGCGCCGCGCCGCCGGGCCCGGGACCGTACGGGCCGGCGACGTCCCCGACGCCCGGCAGGGATCCGATCCGGTCGAGGGCCGGTTCGAGCCGGTCCCGTACGGCGCTGTCGCCGACGGCCCCCGAGTCGACGCGCCACACCACGTTGACCGTGTCGCCCGCGCTCTCCGGGAAGACCTCGGCCATCCGGTCGTACGCCCGGGACGAGTCGGTGCCCGGGATGCCGAACATGTTCGCGTAGTTGCCGCCCGCCGTACCGCCGGCCACTCCTAGACCTGCCAGGGCCCCCACCCACAGCACCAGGACCACCAGCTTGTGCCGGTAGCACCACCGTGCCCATGCCTCCACAGTTGTTCCTTCCGTTCGTGATCGGCCGGTTCGGCCACTTCGGTCAGTGCGGCCGCTGCCGCCGGTTCGGCCGGTTCGGCCGGTTCGGTCGCTGCCGCCGGTTCGGCCGGTTCGGTCAGGACCCCAGAATCGGGGCGGGGCACCGGTGCGGGCGGGGTCGCGGGCGGGACTCTCAAGGAACTCCAAGGCGGCGCCCACCGGTCGGAGCGGGTCGCGCGCGGATACTGGAGCCATGACCCTGACGGATGGAGCGGCGACCGTGCTGCTGGTCGAGGACGAGCCGAGCATCGCCGACGTCCTGACCATCGCCCTGCGCTACCACCGGTTCGAGGTGGTGGTGGCGGGCTCGGTACGGGAGGCGGCGGAGGCGATACGGCGCACACGCCCCGACGTCGCGCTGCTCGACGTGATGCTGCCGGACGGCGATGGCCGCGACATCGCCCACCAACTGCGGCTCTCCCACCCGCGGATGGCGGTGGTCTTCCTCACCGCGCGGGACGCGCCCGCGGAGATCGTCGGCGGGCTGTCGCTCGGCGACGACTACATCACCAAGCCGTTCAACGTGGACGAGGTGGTCGCCCGGGTCCGGGCGGTGCTGCGCAGGACGCTGCCGGAGGACCGGATCGCGGTCCGGCCGCCGCTGCGGTACGGCGATCTGGAGCTGGACGAGGCGACGTACACGGTGCGCAGGGCGGGGCGCACGGTGGAGCTGACCCCGACCGAGTACGCGCTGCTGCGGTTCCTGGTGCGCAACGCCGGTGCGGTGGTGACCAAGGAGCAGTTGCTGCGGCATGTGTGGCGGTACGAGCACGCGGCCGAGTCCACGGTGGTGGAGACGTACATCAGCTATCTACGGCGCAAACTCGACGTGCACGGGCCGCCGTTGATCATGACGAGACGCGGGGTGGGCTACGGTCTCGCGAGTCCGGGCCCCGCGTGAGCCCGCGCCTCCGTTCCATGAGCCCGCGCCTCGGCTTTCGCCGGACCTTCCGGCGGCCCAGACCCCGTACCCACTCGCTGCGTTCGAAACTGACGCTCATCAACGTGGTGCTGCTCGCGCTGGGCATCACCATCGCGACCGCCGTCAGCCTCTTCGGACTGCGGCACTATCTGATGGACGCGATCGACAGCGAACTGACCATGTCCCGCGACGGGTTGCAGCGTACGGAACTCTCCATCCACCAGATCGAGTCGCTGAGTTCACTCGCCGCGATCGTGGAGAAGATCTCGCCCCGGCAGCCGGGCGCGGGCACGCTGCCGGCCCCCGAGTCGGTCTTCGTCGCCGTCGACGAGCGCGGCAGGGCGCTGGACTTCGCCGGTGTCGTCCCGACCGAGCGGCAGCGTGACCTCGCGGCGGCCATCTCCGACCCGACGGCGCTGAGCAGGGAGAAGGGCGTCCGCGAGGTGACGGTGAACGGCGACCCGTACCGGGTGGTGGGGGCCCGCCTCAGCGACGGCAGCACCGTGCTGATCTCCACCTCCACCAAGGCGGTGCAGGAGAGTGTGCTGCGCGCGCTGAAGTTCGACGCCGCCTTCGGCGGGCTGCTGCTCGTCCTGCTCGCGCTGATCACCGTGATGAGCGCGAACCGTACGCTGCGGCCGCTCGGGGACATGGTCGAGACGGCGACGGCCATCGCCGAGGGCGATCTGGCCCGCCGGGTCCCCGGGCGGCCCGACCCGGTCACGGAGATCGAACAGCTGCGGCTCGCCCTCAACGCCATGCTCCAGCAGGTCGAGTCGGCGTACGTGACGCGCGAGCGCAGCACGACGCAACTGCGGCGGTTCGTCGCCGACGCGTCGCACGAGCTGCGTACGCCGCTGTCCGCGATCCGCGGCTACCTGCAGTTGTACGAGAAGGGGATGCTGGGCGAGCCGGCCGAACGCAGCCGGGCGCTGGCCCGCATGACGGGCGAGGCGGACCGCATGGCCCGGCTCGTCGACGAACTGCTCACCCTGGCCAGGCTGGACCAACGGCCGGTGCTGCGGCTGCGCCCGGTCGACCTGAGCCGACTGGTCCGCGACGCGGCGGACGACCTGCGGGCACAGCAGCCGGACCGGCCGCTCGACGTGGCGGCGGCGGGCTCCCTGCTCGTGCAGGCGGACGAGTCCGGACTGCGCCAGGTCATCGGCAACCTGCTCACGAACATCCGCACCCACACACCGGCCGACGCACCGGTCCGGGTGGAACTGAAGCGCTCGGACGGGGGCGAGGTGCGGCTGTGCGTCTCCGACGAGGGGCCGGGGATGAACGACGAGGACGCGGACCGCATATTCGACCGCTTCTTCCGCGCGGGTGGCGGCGGCGCGGGCAGCGGCCTCGGCATGTCGATCGTGCACGCGGTGGTGCGCTCCCACGGCGGCGCGGTGACGATACGAACGTCCCCGGGCACGGGCCTGACGGTAACGGTGACGCTGCCGAACTGAGTCACCTGTCCGGCCGCCGCTGGCAGGCGTGTGCTCGGGCTGCGCCCGGGGGACATCAGCCGGTCGGCCGGCTTGTCCAGCCGACTGACGCTTGAGGACACGGGGCGGGCCGTGCCCGGCAGGCACCCGCGTGGCGGGCCGTCTTTGAGAAGTAGCGCCGCCAGCGCCCCGCTGGTGGCTTGTCGGTGCGTGCCGATCGCACGCCGGGGGGGGCCGCCCTCGTACTGGACGTACGTGGGCGACCGACGGCGGCGCGGTGGCGTGCGACCGATCAGGCCTGGCGGGACGCCAGTTGTACGACCGTGATGTCCGAGGGCGCCCCGACCCGTACCGGCGGGCCCCACGCCCCGGCCCCGCGTGTCACGTAGAGCGCCGTGTCGCCGTACTGCTCAAGACCGGCCAGGGTCGGGTTGGCGGCCTGCGCGATGTAGCTCACCGGCCACATCTGGCCGCCGTGCGTGTGGCCCGACAGCTGGAGGTCGATGCCGTGCTTCACCGCGTCGTGGATCACGACCGGCTGGTGCGCCATGAGTACGGACGCCCTCGCCGTGTCGCGGTCGCCGAGCGCCTTGGCGAAGTCGGGGCCTTCGCCCTCCTCCTCGCCCGCGATGTCGTTGACGCCGACCAGATCGAACCCGTCGATCTCCACGCGCGCGTTCTCCAGCGGGTGCAGGCCCAACTCCCGTACGTGGTCGACCCATTCGCCCGCGTCGCCGAAGTACTCGTGGTTTCCGGTGACGAAGTACGAGCCGTGCCGCGACTTCAGCCCGGCCAGCGGCTCGGCCGCCGGCCCCAGGTCGGCGACTGTCCCGTCGACCAGGTCGCCGACGACGGCGATGAGGTCGGGGTTCGTGGAGTTGATGGTGTCCACGATGCGCTGCGCGTGGGCCCTGCCCAGCAGCGGGCCGAGGTGGATGTCGCTGACGACGGCGATCCGGTAGCCGTGCGCGGCACGCGGCAGCTTCGCGAGGGGCACCGTGACGCGCTTGACGCTGGGGCCGCGGAGCACGTTCGCCGTGCCGTACCCGACGGTGGCGAGCGCGGCGGCGGCAGCGGCGCCACCGACGACGCGGGAGACGAAGAGGCGCCGGGAGTGATCGGGGCCCGGGTCCGGGCCCGGGGCCGACGGAGTCGCCGGGGCCGTCGGCGGGACGTCGGCGGAGGCACCCGGTGTCGTCGCCGCCGGGGCTCCGACGGTCGCCGGCTCCTCGACAGGCGCGGACTCCGTCGCCGTACCGCCCGCCGTCGCCGCCCGGCGGTCGAGCACCCGGCGCAGCAGCGGCCGTACGGCTTCGCCCACCAGCAGCGCCAGCAGCAGATACAGCAGCGTCGCCAGCCACATGTACGCCGGCCAGCCGAGGATCTGCTTCAGCGCGAACGGGGTGTCCGCCCGGCCGACCGACACGCCCGCGAAGGTCAGGACCGGCAGCACGATGATCACGACGGTGCCCGCCTTGCGGGCCGTACCCCCCGCCTCGGTCGTGTCGCGGACCAGGCGCCGCCATATGTAGTAATGCGCGCCCGCCACCAGCGCGATGGCGGCGAGCGCCATCAGAACAACCACGACGATCACGAGCCGATCCCCTTTATCCCTGTCACTGTCTCTGTACTACGTGCTCGTCACCGGGTTCGTTCCGCGTTTCGCCGCCGGAGTCCTGACGCGAGTCGTCGGGCAACTCACCTCGCAAGGCGCGGACTCCACGGAACCCCACCGCCCCGACTCCCGTCCCCAGAAGAAAGGACGCGATGGCGAGCAGCAGATGAACCCAGAAGTAGCCCGTGGGGTCACCGGCGTCGTCGAAGGCGAGTCCGCTGCCGTCCTGCCACAGGTTCTTGACGAAAGTGATCCAGATGAACCAGCTCCACACCCCGAACGCGAGCAGGAACCAGGACACGGGGCGGCTGAGCTTCATGGATCCAGTATCGCCGGAGTCCTCCGACGCGGGGAACGCGGGTGGCCGGGGCGGCGGCGCCGGAGCGCGCCGATGGCCGGAAAGTGGTCTGACCCGGCGGTGGCAGCGGCGGGTCCGCCCGCCGGTGTTCGGATCCCCCGTCAGGCCATGTACGTTTTCGACCGTGTCCGCATTGAAAAAGACCGCGTTGACGGTCCTCACCGCCGCGTTGCTGCCCGTTCTGACCGCCGCGCCCGTCCTGGCGGACGACGCGGACGCGGACAGGGCGGAGGACAAGCAACCGAAGCCACCGGCGGCGATGTCGACGGTCGGCGGCTCCCTCCTCGGCAGACCCGGCACCCAGGTGAATCTCGCCCCCGGCGTGCCGGTCCTGCCGAAGAAGCTGACCGGCAGGTCCTGGATCGTCGCGGACGCCGAGAGCGGCGAGGTCCTGGCCTCGCACAACGCGCACTGGCAGCTGCCGCCCGCGTCGACGCTGAAGATGCTCTTCGCCGACACGGTCCTGCCCGTCCTGCCGAAGACCCAGTCCCACAAGGTGACGACCAGCGATCTGGCCGGCGTCGGCGAGGGCAGCAGCCTCGTCGGGGTGAAGGAGGAGAGCACCTACACGGTCCACGACCTGTGGATGGGCGTCTTCCTGCGCTCGGGCAACGACGCCGTGCACGTGCTCTCCGAGATGAACGGCGGCGTCGCCAAGACGGTCGCCGACATGAACAAGCACGCGGCGGAACTGAAGGCGCTCGACACGAATGTCGTCTCGCCGGACGGTTACGACGAGAAGGGCCAGGTCTCCAGCGCGTACGACCTCACCCTGATCGCCCGCTCCGGGCTGCAGAAGCAGGACTTCCGGGAGTACTCCTCGACCGTCAGGGTGCAGTTCCCCGGCGAGGAGAAGAAGGCGAAGAAGGGCAAGAAGGCGCCGAAGCGGGAGACCTTCGAGATCCAGAACACCAACCGGCTGCTGACCGGTGACTCCGGTCTGGAGCCGTACAAGGGCATCGCCGGCGTCAAGAACGGCAACACCACCAACGCGGGCTCCACCTTCACCGGTGTCGCCGAGCGCGACGGCAAGGTCCTGCTGGTGACGGTCATGAATCCGTCCCAGGAGGAGAGCCTGGCGGTCTATCAGGAGACGGGCCGGCTGCTGGACTGGGGCTTCACCGCCGCCGGGAAGGTCAAGCCGGTCGGCGAGCTGGTGAAGCCCGGCTCCACCGGCGGTGACTCCGACAAGGAGGCCGTGGGGCAGAAGGACTCGGGCGGCGGCAAGGGCGAGGCCGGCGGCAGCAGCAGCGGTACGGACCAGGCGTCGCTGGGTGACAAGGCCGCCGCGTCGTCCGGTTCGAGCGGCATGGGGATCGCGGTGGCCATCACGGGTGGTGCGCTGCTGTTGCTGGCGGTGGCCGTGTTCCTGGTGAACCGCCGGTGGCCCCTGCCGGACCTGGTCAAGCGCCTGCCGGGCCGTTAGTCACCGGGGCAGCGGCCGGTCCTCGCGGGTCGCGCCACCGGGCCTCCCCGGCCGCTCGCCCTCCCCCGCCTCCCCCGTCTCGTCCGTCTCGTCCGGGTCCTTCTTGGGAAGGTCGTCCTCGGGCGGGTTCTCCTCGTCCGGGTCCTCCTCCGGCAGGTCGTCCTTGCTCGGCGTCGCCGTCCAGGCGGCGCAGAACAGCATCAGCTTCGCCGTGAAGTTGATCCACAGCAGCAACGCGACGGGCACCCCGAACGCGCCGTACATGCTCTTGCCCGCGACCTCCCGCACATAGCCGCCGAGCAGCAGCTTGAGCACCTCGAAGCCGACCGCGCCGATGACCGCGGCGACGATCAGCCGGCGCCGTGGCGGCCGCACGCCGGGCAGCAGCGTCAGGACGTACAGCAGGATGAGGAAGCCCGCGACGGCGGCCACGGCGATCGCCACGATCTGGAGCAGCACCCCGCCCGCGCCGCCCTCGGGGATGCCGAGCCGGTCTGCGGTCCAGCCGACAGCCGTGGAGCCGACGGTCGACGCGCCGATCGAGGCGAGACCGGTGACGCCGAGGCCGACGAGGATGACCGCGTCCTTGCCCTTCAGTACGAAGGGGTTGCCCTCGTCCGTGTCGTCCAGCTCCCAGACGGCGCGCAGGCACTCCCGCATCGAGCCGACCCAGCCGATGCCGGTGAACAGCAGCAGCGCGCCCGCCACCAGCCCCACGGTGCCCGCGTTGGCGACCAGCGAGTGAAGATCCAGTTGGTCGGAGATGCCGGGGACCTGGTCGGTGAGCTTGCGCTGGAGACGGTCGAGCTGGTCCTGGCTCAGCAGCGCCGCCCCGATCGCCGCGCTCACAGTGATCAGCGGGAAGAGCGCGAGGAAGCTGATGAAGGTGATCGCCGCCGCGAGCCGCGTCCAGTGGGTCCGGTCGAGGGTCTCGTAGGACCGCCAGGTGTGCGTCAACATCAGCCGGGCCACGAGCGGGCCGACGACGGGGAGTTTTTTCAGCCAGTCCATGACGGAGACCTGCCCTCGGATCGGAGAACCAACGGTCAGGTACCCCGAAAGCCGATTCTCACGTCATCGTTCACCGACACTCACCGAACCACCCACCGAACCACCCATTCATACGAGTACGCCATCAAATACGGCTTACAACGCAAAGAATGACGTTTAGGGCGATACCGTCTCGACCATGTCTGCCGAGATCGCCGACCCTGTGATCGCCGACGCCGTGATCGCCGACCCTGTCACCGGCTGGGGCCGCACCGCCCCCACGGCCGCCGCCCGTCTCGTACGGCCACGTTCTTATGAGGAGACGGCCCGCGCCGTACGCGACTGCGGTACGCGCGGCGGCATCCCGCGCGGTCTCGGCCGCGCGTACGGCGACGCCGCGCAGAACGCGGGCGGCTCCCTCATCGACATGACCGCGCTGGACCGCGTCGTCTCCGTGGACGCCGAGGCCGGGATCGTGGAGTGCGAGGCGGGGATCAGCCTGCACCGGCTGATGGAGGTGCTGCTGCCGCAGGGCTGGTTCCTGCCGGTGACGCCGGGGACCCGCCAGGTCACGGTCGGCGGCGCGATCGGCTCCGACATCCACGGCGGGAACCACCATGTGTCGGGCTCGTTCTCCCGTCATGTGCTCTCCCTGGACCTGCTCACCGCCGACGGGGAGGTCCGTACGGTCGTACCCGGCACCCCTCTGTTCGAGGCGACGGCCGGCGGCATGGGGCTGACGGGGGTGATCCTCGCGGCGACCTTTCGGCTGCACCCCGTCGAGACCTCGCTGATGTCCGTCGACACCGAACGCGCCACGGACCTCGACGATCTGATGGCCCGTCTCACCATGTCCGACCACCGCTACCGCTACTCGGTCGCCTGGGTCGATCTGCTGGCGCGCGGCTCCTCCTTGGGACGCGGGGTCCTCACCCGTGGCGACCACACGCCACTGGCCGCGCTGCCCGCGCGCGCCCGCAGACAGCCGCTCGCCTTCCGGCCCGGACGGCTGCCCGGCGCGCCCTCCTACGTACCCGAGGGGCTGCTGGGGCGGACCACGGTGGGGCTCCTCAACGAGCTGTGGTACCGCGGGGCGCCCCGGCGGCGGACCGGTGAACTCCAGCGCATCTCGGCCTTCTTCCACCCGCTGGACGGCGTGCCGCACTGGAACCGCCTGTACGGGCGCGGCGGCTTCGTCCGGTACCAGTTCGTCGTCGGGGACGGCCAGGAGGACGCGCTGATCCGGATCGTACGGCGCATCGTCCGGCGCGGCTGTCCCTCCCTCCTCGCCCTGCTCAAGCGCTTCGGCGTGGGCGATCCCGGCTGGCTGTCCTTCCCGATGGCCGGCTGGTCGCTCTCGCTGGACATCCCCACCGGCGGGACCGGCCTGGGCCCGTTCCTCGACGAGCTGGACGAGGACGTCGCCGCCGCCGGAGGCCGGGTCTGTCTCGCGAAGGACTCACGGCTGCGGCCCGAACTGCTGGCCGGGATGTATCCGCGGCTGGACGAATTCCGGGCACTGCGGGCCGCACTCGATCCGCGCGGAGTCTTCGTCTCCGATCTGTCCCGCCGTCTCTCGATCTGAGCCTCAGATCCCGGTCCGAGCCTCCGATCTCGGTCCGCGCCTCCAATCTCGGTCCGCGCCTCCAATCTCGGTCCGCGCCTCCAATCTCGATCCGCGCCTCCAATCTCGATCTGAGCATCCGACTCCCCCAACTCCCCCTCGCTGCAAGGAGCACCGCACCATGAAGGACGCCTTCGGTATCCCGCAGTCCCTGCTCGTCCTCGGTGGGACGTCCGAGATCGCGCTGGCCACGGCACGCCGGCTGATCGCGCGCCGTACGCGCACCGTCTGGCTGGCCGGCCGCGCGTCGCCGCAGCTCGATACCGCCGCCGAGCAGCTGCGTACCCAGGGCGCGGACGTCCGCACCGTCGACTTCGACGCGCTCGACCCGGGCTCGCACGCGGAGGTGCTCGGCAAGGTCTTCGCGGAGGGCGACATCGACATGACGCTCCTCGCCTTCGGCGTACTCGGCGACCAGGCGCACGACGAGGCCGATCCGCCCGCCGCCGTCAGGGTCGCGCAGACCAACTACACGGGCGCGGTCTCGGCCGGTCTGGTGTGCGCGGCGGCGATGCAGACGCAGGGGCACGGTTCGCTGGTGGTGCTGTCGTCGGCGGCCGGCGAGCGGGCGCGGCGCGCCAATTTCATCTACGGGTCGAGCAAGGCGGGCCTGGACGCGTTCGCGCAGGGGCTCGGGGACGCGATGTACGGCACCGGTGTGCATGTGATGGTCGTGCGGCCCGGCTTCGTACGGACGAAGATGACAGCCGGGCTGGAGGAGACGCCGCTGGCCACCACGCCGGAGGCGGTGGCGGCGGCCGTGGAACTGGGGCTGCGGCGCCGCTCGGAGACGGTGTGGGTGCCGGGGGCGCTGCGGGTCGCGATGTCGCTGCTGCGGCATCTGCCGAGGCCGCTGTTCCGGCGGCTGCCGGTCTGACTCACCGCCGGGCGGGCTGGGGATGCTGCCTGTTGCGTGCTGCCTGCCCTGCCTGCCCGTTGCTGCTTGCTACCTGCTACTTGCGCAGGGAGGAGGTCGCGGGCAGGTCGACGGGGGTGCTCTGCGAGGGCACTCCGGTGATCTCCGTACCGCCGCCGAAGGCGTACTCGTGCAGCATCCGCCACACACCGTCGGGACCCTGCTCGTAGAGGCCGAAGGAGGCGCAGCTCCAGCGTGCCGTGTAGTCGGCCAGCTCCTCGTACGCCCGGTCCATCGCCTCCTCGGAGATGCCGTGCGCGACGGTCACGTGGGGGTGGTACGGGAACTGGAGCTCACGCACCAGCGGTCCGGACGCGTCCCTGACCCGCTTCTGGAGCCAGGTGCAGGCCGAGCCGCCCTCGACGACCTGGACGAAGACGACCGGCGAGAGCGGACGGAAGGTGCCCGTCCCGTAGAGCCGCATCGGGAAGGGGCGGCCGGCGGTGGCGACCGAGGCGAGGTGGGCCTCGATCGTGGGCAGCGTCGCGGCGTCGACCTCCGTGGGAGGGAGGAGCGTGACGTGCGTGGGGATGCCGTGCGCGGCGGGATCACCGAAGCCCGCGCGGCACTCCTGGAGCAGGCTGCCGTACGGCTCCGGGACCGCGATCGAAACGCCGAGCGTTACGGTCCCCACGTCGTTCTCCTCAGTCCGTGTGTGTGCGGGTGGTGCGTCGGTGCGGGTGAAGCGGTGGTGCGGGTCAAGCGGTGGTGCGTCGGTGCGGGTACGGCCGGGGTGTGGCCGAATCCGTCCCCGCGCCAGTGTGACGCTCGCACCGCCCGGCTGGCCAGGGTCCTTGGTCAGCAGTACGCGGGCGGCGCGGATGCGGTATGGGTCCGGGCGGCCGACCGGGGCGGGCGGGCCGTGATCGGCGGACCCGCCCCGATGCCGCTCGGGTGACGCTCAGTGCTTCGCGGGCAGGAAGCCGATCCGGTCGTACGCCTGGGAAAGCGTCTCCGCGGCGACCGCGCGGGCCTTCTCGGCTCCCTCGGCCAGGATCGAGTCCAGCGTCTCCGGATCGTCGAGATATTCCTGCGTACGGCTCCGGAAAGGTGTGACGAAGTCGACCATGGCCTCGGCCAGATCCACCTTCAGGGCGCCGTACCCCTTGCCCTCGTACCGCTGCTCAAGATCCGCGATGCCCGTGCCCGTGAGCGTCGAGAAGATCGTGAGGAGATTGCTGATGCCCGGCTTGGCCTCGGCGTCGAAGCGGATCTCCGTGCCCGTGTCGGTGACGGCGCTCTTGATCTTCTTCGCCGTGACCTTGGGGTCGTCGAGCAGATTGACCAGGCCCTTCGGCGCGGACGCCGACTTGCTCATCTTGATCGACGGGTCCTGGAGGTCGTAGATCTTCGCGACCTCCTTGACGATGTGCGGCTTCGGGACCGTGAACGTGCTTCCGAAGCGGGTGTTGAACCGCTCGGCGAGGTCACGTGTCAGCTCGACGTGCTGGCGCTGGTCCTCACCGACCGGGACCGAGTCCGCCTGGTAGAGCAGGATGTCGGCGACCTGGAGGATCGGGTACGTGAAGAGTCCGACGGTGGCGCGGTCGGCGCCCTGTCTGGCCGACTTGTCCTTGAACTGCGTCATGCGCGACGCCTCGCCGAAGCCCGTCAGACAGTTCATCACCCAGCCGAGCTGGGCGTGTTCGGGCACATGACTCTGGATGAACAGGGTGCAGCGCTGCGGATCGAGGCCCGCGGCGAGGAGCTGCGCCGCCGCGAGCCTGGTGTTGGCGCGCAGGTCGGCGGGCTCCTGCGGAATGGTGATCGCGTGCAGGTCCACGACCATGTAGAACGCGTCGTGGGTTTCTTGCAGCGCCACATACTGCCGGATCGCACCGAGGTAGTTCCCGAGATGGAACGAGCCTGCGGTGGGCTGGATACCGGAGAGCGCGCGAGGACGAGTGGCCATGAGGAACATTCTCTCAGGTGGCGCAGACAGGTCGGGACAGGCCGGGAACCGATCTGCGGTGAGCGGTGTATCAAAGGCGTGAGGACACGGGAGGGGACCCTGGAGGGGGGCCGCATCCTGACGGTTGCGGATGAGTCGGCGGTGATCGCGCGTGTGCGTTCCGGGGAGCGGGAGGCGTACGCGGAGCTGGTGCGCGCGTATACGGGGATCGCTCTCCGGGTGGCGGTGGCCTGCGGGGCGGGCGCGGACGCGGAGGACGTGGTGCAGTCCGCGTTCATCAAGGCGTATCTGTCGCTGGGGAGCTTCAAGGACGGTGCGCCGTTCCGGCCCTGGCTGATACGGATCGTCGCCAACGAGACGAGGAACACCGTGCGGTCGGCGGTCCGGCTGCGGGCCGTGACGGGGCGCGAGGCGGCGCTGCTGCGGGGCGAGCCTCGGATACCGGACTCGGCGGATCCCGCGGTGGCGGCGATGGAGGAGGAGCGGAGCGCCGAGCTGTGGGCGGCGCTCGACGAGCTGAGCGACGAACATCGCGATGTGGTGGCGTGCCGCTATCTGCTGGAGATG
This sequence comes from Streptomyces sp. NPDC057307, assembly GCF_042667665.1. Classification (NCBI taxonomy): domain Bacteria; kingdom Bacillati; phylum Actinomycetota; class Actinomycetes; order Kitasatosporales; family Streptomycetaceae; genus Streptomyces; species Streptomyces sp. NPDC057307. The sequence continues at coordinate 76,279 of NZ_JBHUZM010000012.1, forward strand.
AACGAGGCGGAGACGGCCCAGACGCTGGGCTGGCCGCGAGGCACGGTGAAGTCCCGGCTGAGTCGGGCGTTGAAGCTGATGGGCGGGCTGCTGGCGGCGGAGCCGGGATCGGAGAAGGGATCCGAGAAGGGAGGAGGTGAGGGGCAGCATGGCTGACGGTGAGCGCGAGGATCTGCCGGAGGAGTTGCGGGCGCTGGGGCGCGGTATGCGGGTCCCGGATGTGGACGGCGGGACGATGGCCGAGCGGGTGCTGGCCCAGCTCCTCGCCGACGCGGCGCCCGTCCCGTCGGCGCCGGACCCGGTGCCTGTCCCGACGCGCGCGGCGCGGCTGCGCCGTCTGCTGCGCCGCAGATGGCGTGTGCTGGCGGCCGGGCTCTCGGGGCTGCTGGTCGTGCTGGTGCTGACCCCGCCGGTGCGGGCGGCGGTGGCCGACTGGTTCGACTTCGGCGGGGTCGAGGTGCGGTACGACCCGAAGGCGACGCCCAGTCCACGCGCGCCGGTGGCGGGCTGCGCCGATCCGCTGCCGATCGGGGAGGTGGAGCGGCTGGCGGGCTTCAGGCCGCGGATCCCGGCCGAGTTCGGGGCGCCCGACCAGGTGTCGCTGGACTGGGTGTCGGCGGGGCGGCCGGTCGTGAGTCTGTGCTGGACGGACTCCGGCGGGCGGACGGTACGGCTGGACGAGTTCCCGGCCGGCCTGGACCCCGCGTTCTCGAAGCGGATCCGGCAGATGCCGGAGTGGGTGCCCCTTCATGCCGGGGAGTCGAACGAGTCGACGGGCCTGTGGTTCGCCGATCCTCATCTGCTGCGGTTCCGGATGCTCGACGGGCAGGGCGCCGGGTGGGCCCAGTCGGCGCGGACGGCGGGTCCCACGTTGCTGTGGGAGGACGGCGGACCGGGCGGGAGCACCGAGGAACGGCTGACGCTGCGGCTGGAGGGCGTGGCGTCGTTGGAGCGCGCGAAGGCGGTCGCGGAGTCGATGCCGTGACTCCGGGCCCCTGATTCGCGTCCCTGGTTCGTGCCCTGATCTCCGTGCCGGGGAATTGGGAACCGGTCCGGCTCGGGCGGTGTACAGGAAGTGACGCGAAGGCGGTCCGGACGGTCCGGGCCCGGCGTCGGCAGGGGGAATCATGCGACTGCTACGCACGAGCACGGTCCGACGGCTCGCGGCCCTGATCGCGGCGACGGCGCTGACCTGGGTGTCCGCCCCGAGCGCGGTGGCCGGTGGCCCCACGAGCGTGCTGGTCACCTCCCCGGAGAGCGCGGAGACGGCCTCGCTCTACTACAGCGACAGGGAGTACGAGGCGCTGTCGAAGCAGCTCGACGGCCAGGAGATGGGGTCGCTGCCGGAGGGCCAGGAGAAGCGTCCTTCGTCCCTGGACTCGGCGGTGGGGTCCCGACTGATCAATGTGACATGGCTGGCCCACGATGTACGGCCGTGGCGGCTGGACCGGGTGTATCCGAGCGCGGACACCTCGGCCGTATGGATACATACGTCGACGGACATGCCGGGGACGGAGAGCGGGATCTGGCACAAGGCGAAGCAACCGGCCGCTCTGCGGGCGCTGTTGACGAAGATCGGTGTCATGGGCGAGAAGCAGGGCCACGGGGTCGGTGCGGAGGTGCCGCCCCCGTGGGCGACGGACGACACGACAGCGGCGGCGGCTGACACTCCCGCGACGGACCCGACGCAGGGGCCGGAGCAGCGGGCCACGGCGGCCGGGGCTCCTTCCGGCGGCGCGGACGGCTGGTGGTGGGCGATCCCGGCGCTGGGGGCCGGGGTGGTGCTGGGGCTGGTGCTGCGTCCGCTGGCGGGGCGGCTGCCCCGGCCGCCGTTCGGACGGGGCGGGAACAGGCCGGAGGGAGGTCCCCGCCGGCAGCTGCTGGACATGTGATCCGACTGGGCCCGCCTGCGGGGTTGTCTCCCGGGGCACGCCGAGGGCAAGGTTTCTTCGTCCACACTGGCGAGTGACGATAGAAACAGGGGCGCCACCCCGCCCTGACCGGATGGCTTGTCTCGACCGATCGGAGAACCCGTGACGACAACGGACCGTGCCATCGCCTCCTCGGAGGCGCACAGCGCGCACAACTACCACCCCTTGCCCGTCGTCGTCGCCACGGCGGACGGCGCGTGGATGACCGACGTCGAGGGGCGCCGCTTCCTCGACATGCTCGCCGGCTACTCGGCGCTCAACTTCGGCCATGGCAACCGACGTCTCATCGACGCCGCCAAGGCCCAGCTGGAGCGGGTGACGCTCACCTCTCGGGCGTTCCACCACGACCGGTTCGCCGACTTCTGCACCCAGCTCGCCGAGTTGTGCGGCATGGAGATGGTGCTGCCGATGAACACGGGCGCGGAGGCGGTGGAGACCGCCGTGAAGACGGCCCGCAAGTGGGGCTATCGGACAAAGGGGGTACCGGACGGCACGGCGAAGATCATCGTCGCGGCGGACAACTTCCACGGCCGTACGACCACGATCATCAGCTTCTCCACCGACGAGGAGGCCCGAGCGGACTACGGGCCGTACACGCCGGGCTTCGAGATCGTTCCGTACGGGGATCTCGCCGCGCTCGACGCCGCCATGACGGACAACACCGTCGCCGTCCTGCTGGAGCCGATCCAGGGCGAGGCGGGGGTGCTGGTGCCGCCGCCGGGCTATCTCGCGGGGGTGCGGGAGCTGACCCGGGCCCGGAATGTGCTGTTCATCGCGGACGAGATCCAGTCCGGTCTGGGCCGGACCGGAAAGACCTTCGCCTGTGAGCACGAGGGCGTGGTGCCCGACATGTATGTGCTGGGCAAGGCGCTCGGCGGCGGGGTGGTGCCGGTGTCGGCCGTGGTGTCGTCGGCCGAGATCCTCGGGGTGTTCCGGCCCGGGGAGCACGGCTCGACGTTCGGCGGGAATCCGCTGGCGTGTGCGGTGGCCCTGGAGGTGATCGCGATGCTGCGCACCGGTGAGTATCAGCAGCGGGCGGCGGAGCTGGGTGATCATCTCCACCACGAGCTGGGGCTGATGACGACCGGTGGCGCGGTGGAGGCGGTGCGCGGCCGGGGGCTCTGGGCAGGTGTGGACATCTCCCCGTCGTACGGCACGGGCCGGGAGATCTCCGAGAAGCTGATGGATCGGGGTGTGCTGGTGAAGGACACCCATGGGTCGACGATCCGGATCGCCCCGCCGCTGGTGATCAGCAAGGAGGACCTGGACTGGGGCCTGGAGCAGTTGCGGGCGGTTCTGGCCCGGTAGATGCCGGGGCCGGGGCGGTGGTCGGCGCGGCCGGCCGCCGGCCACCGGCCTACAGGATGACGTGCGGGAGGAAGCGGGCGTACTCGTCCGTGATCAGGCCCGACGATTCACGGATGCCGAGGCCCGCCGACTCGTTCTCGACGACCCAGGCGCCGAGTACGACGCGGTTGCCGTCGAAGTCGGGCAGTGGCGCCAACGCTTGGTAGCAGCAAGCCTCTTGGCGCACGGCCGGGGCGTGGCCGGGCTCATGGACGGTGACTCCGGCGCCCTCGCGGCCGAGCAGGGGCTTGGAGACGTAGCCGCCGGTGCGAGCGAGTTCGCGGGGCCCGTCGAGATAGGCGGGCAGCAGATTCGGGTGGTCCGGGTTGAGTTCCCAGAGGATGGCCAGCAGTGCCTTGTTGGAGAGCAGCATCTTCCAGGCCGGCTCTATCCAGCAGGTGCTGCCGGTGCCGCCGCCGTTGTCGAGCGTGTCGAGTACCTGGGGGCCGAAGCGGTCCGTGGTCAGCCACTCCCACGGATACAGCTTGAAGCAGCTACGGATGAAGCGCAGCCGTTCGTCCACGAAACGGCCGGTCAGCTTGTCCCAGCCGATCTGTTCGACGGACAGGGCCTCGGTGTCGAGGCCCGCCTGCTGGGCCGTCTCCCGCAGATAGGCGACGGTCATCAGGTCCTCGCCCAGTTCGTCGCCGTCGGAGTGCGCGAAGTGCAGGGGGCCCGGAGGGAGGAGGTGGGCCTGGCGGCGCCAGGCTTCGACGAGCCGTTCATGGAGGGAGTTCCACTGGTCGGCGCCGGGAAAGCGCTCCTCCATCCAGAACCACTGCGGGCTGGCGGCCTCGACCAGGGAGGTGGGGGTGTCGGCGTTGTACTCCAGCATCTTGGCCGGGCCGGTGCCGTCGTAGCGGAGGTCGAACCGGCCGTAGATGGAAGGAAGTTCGTCCCGGCGGTGCCAGGACTCGGCGATCAGCGCGGCCAGTCGGCCGTCGGTGATGCCGAGATCGGCGAAGCGGTCGTTCTTCACGATGTGCTCGGCGGCGGCGAGGCACATCGCGTGCAGTTCCTCCACGACGACTTCGAGGGCCTCGACCTCGGGAAGGGAGAAGACGTAGTAGGCGCTCTCGTCCCAGTACGGACGCAGGGAGTCGTCCGGGTAGCGGGTGAGCGGATAGACGAGTCCCTGTTCCTCGACCGTCTGCTGCCAGCCGGGGCGGGGTTCGATGGTCCGGCGCTCCATCATCGCGCGCCTACGCCCGCTCAGCCGCCGCCGGTGCCCGAGCAGCCGAAGCCGCCGCGGTCGACCGCCGACTTGTCGAAACTGCCGTCGTGGACGCGGCCGTTGCTGCTCTTGCCGCCGTAGTAGTACGAGCCGGAGCCGCTGCTGTCGCAGTCGGAGCTGGACAGTTCCTCATAGGTGTTCCGGTCGGCGCAGCGCCGGTCCGGTTCCGAACTGCAGGAGGTGACCGTGAGTGCGAGTATCCCCATGCCGCCGAGCACCACTGTGCTCGACCGCAACCTGCGTTGTTTTACGGCGGCCATGGCCCCGTCCTCCCCCGTCTGCGGTCGATCCGTCGACCCGTCAATCCCGTGCTCGCCGCACACATTAGATGCCTGGCCGCCACGGCGGACAAGGCGGTCCGTCAACTCTCCCCAACTACCTTCCTTTTGGGCCCTTTGGAAGGATCTGTGCGCTCGATCTCGGACTTCGGGAACGGGGTCCGTTTGCTCTCCCCGAGGAGACGGCGGAAGAAGTCTCCCAGGACGAGCGCTGATCGCACGTGCCGGTCGAGGAGTGCGGCGGCCTCGGCCCGTACGTACGCGGGACGGCGGCCGGCCGCCCAGTCCCGCAGGAAGCGGGCGTGCTCCGCGTTGTCGCGCTCGCCGTCGAGCAGATGGTGACGGAGGAGATGGGTCGTGGTGTAGCAGCGGTCGTAGGAAAGGTGGTCGGTGAGGAAGTCCGCCTCCGGCGGGGTGAGTTCGAAGCGCGAGCTGAGGGCGAGCCCGAAGTCGGCGAAGTAGATCAGCCGCCCGTCGGTCAGGACGTTACGGAAGTGCGCGTCGAAGTGGACCAGGCCGCGCGCGCTCATGAAGTCGGCGCCCCGGGTCAGGGCGTCCTCGACCCAGGCGTACGGCGACACCTCCGAATCCGCCGCGACCTCCGAATCCACCTCCGCCCCCGACTCCGGCGGGGCGGCGGTCCGTCGGTCGGCCAGCCAGGTACCGAGCGTCTGCGGCACGTACTCCAGGAACAGGAACAGGCCGGCCGTCGACCCGCCGATGGCCTCCAGTCGACGGCGTACGGCGGGCGAGCCGTCCCAGTGCGCGACGGCCTTGTCGAGACCACCGAACTCGTCCAGGAAGCCGTCGGGGCTGGAGTCGGGCAGAACACGCCAGTGGTACAGCAGCGGGAAGCCCGCGTAGGCGTCGCCGTCGCCGATGACCCAGTTGGTGGTCATGGTGTGCGCGGCGAGTTCACGCCAGGCGCCGAACCCGGAGGAGCCGATGCCGTATTGGTAGAAGAGCGGTAGCTCGAAGAGGTTGGCGGTCGAGTGCAGATGCTCCGGCCGCAGTTCGAGGTCGGTCAGCGGGACGCGTTTGACGAAGACCCGCGTCCCTTCGACGTCCAGCTCCGCCGACCGCCCGCCGACGCCGGACCCGAGCGGGGTGGCCCCGGCCACGACCTCAGCGAGCCGGCGGTCGCTGAGCAGGGAGAGCGCGGTGCCGACGGCCCCGTGGGCGGCCAGCCGGGCGCCACGCGTGTCACGCGCGGCACGCGCGTCACGTGCGGCCGGTACCTGCGCGCCGTACCCGTACGGCGCATCGGGGGTGTTCATCCTCGGCTCCTCGGTCCCTCGGTCCCTCGGTCCCTCGGTTCTTCGGCTCTTCGGCTCTTCGTCGGTTCGGCTTCGGGGCGGGGTCACGGCAGCACTCGGCAGAGCGCGTCCAGCGCGCCCGCCCACGCGCTGTCCGTCGGGGCGCCGTAGCCGACGACCAGTGCGTCGCGGCCCGGGGCGACGGACGGGTGCCGGAAGCCGGAGAGCCCCTGGATCGCCAGGCCCTGCCAGGCCGCCGCCTCGATCATGGTGCGTTCGTCGGTGCCCGGCGGGAGTTCGACCACCGCGTGCAGCCCGGCGGAGATACCGGTCACCCGGCACCCCGGCGCGTGCTCGGCGAGCGCCTCCACGAGTTGGTCGCGCCGTCTGCGGTAGCGCAGCCGCATGGACCGTACGTGACGGTCGTACGCACCGCAGGAGATGAACTCGGCGAGCGTGAGCTGGTCCATCGCGCTCGGCACCGCCGCGACCTCGCCCTTCGCCTCGATCACCTCCCCCACCAGCGCCCTGGGCAGCACCATCCACGCGAGCCGCAGCCCGGGGGCGAGGGACTTGCTCGCCGTGCCCAGGTACACCACCCGCTCCGGGTCCAGGCCCTGAAGCGCGCCGACGGGCTGGCGGTCGTAGCGGAACTCCCCGTCGTAGTCGTCCTCCAGAATCAGCCCGCCCGCGCCACGCGCCCAGTCCACCACCGCCGCACGCCGGTCGGGATGGAGCGCGGCACCGGTCGGGAACTGGTGCGCCGGAGTCATCAGCACCGCGTCGACACCGCGCAACCCGCCCGGTCCGGAGGACAACTCCTCCGTGCGGGTGCCGAGTTCGTCGAGGGCGAGCGCGGGGGTGCGCAGCCCGGCGGCCGTCAGGATGTCGCGGTGGAAGTCGAGCCCGTACGACTCGACCGCCACCGCCGCCCGCCCCTTCCCACCGGCCTTCCCGCCGGCGCTCCCGGCAGCGCTCCCGGCGGCTTTCCCCGCCGCACTCCCCCGGCGGGTCGCGAGCACCTGGGCCATCAGTGCCAGGCCGTGGACGAACCCCGAGCAGAGGACGACCCGCTCCGGGTGGGCGTACACCCCGCGCGTCCGGGCCAGATAGTCGGCGAGGACGGTACGCAGTTCGACGCGCCCCAACCGGTCGCCGTAGTCGAACGCGTCGTTCGGCGCGGCGGTCAGCGCCCGGCGGGAGGCGGCGAGCCATTCGGCCCGTGGAAAGGAGCCGAGGTCAGGAGTGCCGGCCCGCAGATTGTGCGCGGGCTTGCGGTGGACGGGCCGGGCCGGCGGGCGGCCGAGGGCGGTCGTCGTACGCGGCTCGGCCCGCCGGGCGACCCGTGTCCCCGAGCCCTGCCGCGCCGTGAGCCACCCTTCGGCGACGAGTTCGGCGTACGCGTCGGCCACGGTGTTGCGCGCCATGCCCAGATCGGCGGCGAGCGTACGGGACGAGGGCAGCCGGGTGCCGGGCGTCAGCCTCCCCGTACGGACGGCTTCGCGCAGGGCGTCCATCAGCCCCGTACGGAGCCCGGGACCGCGCAGTTCAAGGTGGAGATCGGCGCCGACCGTGACAGCGGTGACCCGTCGTTCGCCGCCCGCCTCATTGGCCCACGAATCCGTCATGGAAATGGACCATACAGCTGTGCCACCGGGCGCGTAGCGTCTTATACATGACCACGAACCAGAGCGACCGGAACAGCGCAGACCACACCCACCAGCACGACCGCGTCCCCGAACACGAGCCCCGCCTGCCCTGGGCGAAGCTCGCACCCGACGTCTCCAAGGCGATGTTCGGCCTTGAGAAGGCGGTACGGCAGGGCATCGACCCGGTGGTGTACGAGCTGGTGAAGATCCGCGCGTCGCAGCTCAACCACTGCGCCTTCTGCCTGGACATGCACACGAAGGACGCGCTGGCCGCCGGGGAGTCGGCGGAACGGATCGTCCAGCTGAGCGCCTGGCAGGAGTCGCGCCACTTCTACTCGGCGAAGGAGCTCGCGGCGATCGAGCTGACCGAGGCGGTCACCGTGCTGACGGACGGCTTCGTGCCGGACGCGGTGTACGAGCGGGCGGCGGCGCACTTCGAGGAGACGGAACTCGCCTATCTGATCGCGGCGATCACCGTCATCAACTCGTGGAACCGCTTCGCGGTGACGACCCGCATGGTCCCGGGCCACTACACGCCGGGGACGTACAAGTGACGGCGTCCGACCTGGTGACGGCGTTCCGCGCGCTGCACCACGACCGGGCCGCCGATGACCCGCTCGTCCTGCCGGGGCCGTGGGACGCGGGCAGCGCGCGCGTCTTCGCGGAGGCCGGTTTCCCGGCTCTGGCCACGCCGAGCGCGGGGGTCGCGGCGTCGCTAGGGTACGAGGACGGCGCCACCCCGCCGGACGAGATGTTCGTGGCGGTGGCCCGTATCGTCCGGGCCGTCTCCGGCTCCGGCTCCCCAGGCGGCACGCCCGTGCCCGTCAGCGCCGACATCGAGGGCGGTTACGGACTGGCCCCGGCCGAGTTGGTCGCGCGCCTCCTCGACACGGGCGCCGTGGGCTGCAATCTGGAGGACTCCGCCGACGGCGGTCTCAAGGACCCGCACCGGCACGCGGACTGGCTGGCGGAGGTCCGGGCGGCGGCCGGTGACCGGCTGTTCATCAACGCCCGCGTCGACACCTTCATCCGTGGCGTGCGCGACCCGGCGAAGGCGATCGCCCGCGCCCGGCTGTACGTGGCCGCCGGGGCGGACTGCGTGTACCCGATCGCCGCCCCGCCGGAGGCGATCCCGGTCCTGCGGGCAGGCATCGAGGGCCCCATCAACGTCGGGGCGGCGCCCGCCGGTGCGGCGGAACTGTCCGAGCTGGGCAAGCTCGGCGCCACACGCATCACCTTCGGTCCGGGGCTCCAGCGGCAGGCGATGGCGGCGGTACGGGAGGGCGCCGCGCGGCTGCGTTCCTGAGCCCGAGCCCGGGCCCCGCCGCAGCGGACAGCGAGCCCCGCACGAACCGCGCCGCAGCGGACGGCGAGCACCGCGTGAACCGATCCCCGGCAGGCGACCGCCCACCGGGGATCCGCCATGCCTGGCCCCTCGCGATATCTGCCCATCCCGGACAGTGACCTTGAGAGAGCGCTCTCCCACTCGCACAGGCGGCAACTCCCCTGAATATGGGGCTACTTGACGGTCTCTGTCGCAACTATTGACACCTCTGCGGCCCACTCCTACGTTCACGTCCAGAGAGCGCTCTCTGAAAGTGATCAAAGATCAAGGAACCCCCAATTCCTCAGATTGGAGTGCCGTGCTCCACAGACCCTCCCGCACCCCCCGCACCGCCAGCACCCCCCGCCCCGCCCCATCCCTCCGCAAGGGACTCGCGTCCTGGCGCCGACGCGTCGTCGCCCTGGCTCTGGTCGCGCTCACCGCGTCGCTGCTCCAGGCCAACATGAGCAGCGCGAGCACCGACACCGTCTCGGCCGGCAAGGCCGCGTCGGGCACCAAGGGCGCCGCCGTCGTCCGGGTGTCGGAGTTCCTCGCCGAATGCCCCTACAGCCACCGCCTCCCGGACGACCCGATCGTCTTCCCCGGGCTGCCCGGCGCCTCGCACATGCACAGCTTCTTCGGCAACGACACCACCAACGGCCGCTCCGACGTCAACAGTCTGGCGAAGGGGCGCAGCACCTGCTCGCCGAAGGAAGACCTCTCGTCGTACTGGGTCCCGACCCTGTACGACGGCACGAAGGAGGTGGAGCCGACCGGCACCACCTTCTACTACCTGGGTGAAGGCGTACGGGACGACATCATCGCCCAGACCCAGCCCCTGCCGTACGGACTGCGGATCGTGGCGGGCAACGCCAAGGCGACCGGCCCCAACGACAACACGCGGGCGCGCTGGTCGTGTCTGCACCACGGCGAGGTCAACCCGTCGACCGACTTCGTCAACTGCCCGGCGGGCGCGATGCTGGAGTCGTATCTGGACTTCCCGCAGTGCTGGAACGGGCGGGATCTCGACTCGGCGGACCACAAGAGCCATATGTCGTACCCGGTGGCGGGCGCCTGCCCGTCGACCCACCCGGTGCCGGTGCCGAAGTTGCGGCAGGTGCTGAGGTATCCGGTCAACGGTGATCCGGCCCGGCTCTCGCTCGCTTCGGGTCGCGGCTACACGATGCACGGCGACTTCTTCAACGTCTGGCCCGCCGCGGAGATGGAGCGGCGCGTGCGTGACTGCATCCGTCCCATCATCAAGTGCGGTGCGAACGGAGTGCCTTCCTGACGGACCGGTCCGATCCTGTCCGGGGCCGCACAGTCCCGGACAGGCGTCCGGTCCGCCCACCACACCCCCCGAGGACTCTCCATGAAGGCGGTACACGCTACGGCGGCGGCACTCGTCGCCCTCCTGGTGGCGACGGGCTGCTCGTCCGCCCCGGAGCCGAAGACGGACTCGCCCGCGCGGCCGACTCCCGTAAGCACCCCCGACGCGTCCAGCACCCCCGGCACCCTCTCCGGTGCGACCGACGCCGCGTGGCTCCAGCTCATGACCCCCATGAACGAGGGCGCGGTCGAGCTGCTGACGATGGCCGCCGACCGGACCACCGACCCCGGGCTGCGGAGCTGGGCGAACGATCTGGCCGACGCGCACCGCGCCGAACTCGGCCGGATGCGGCCGCTGTTGAAGGAGCTGGGCCTCCCGGACACGAACGTCCACGAGGGCCATGAGATGCCCGGCATGGTGACGCCGGGCGATCTCGCCCAGGCGCGCGCCGCCAAGGGCGCTGCCTTCGAGAAGGTCTTCGTCACACAGATCCGCGAGCACCTGGAGCACTCCGCGCGCGTGTCCCGCTCGGAGGTCGACGCGGGCAGCGAGGCGGCGGCCAAGAAGCTCGCCGCCGCGCTGGTCGAGGCGAGGCGGGGCGAACTCGACGGCCTGAAGCGGGTCGCCGCGTAGGCCGTGTCCGCGGCGCCGCGCGGCGCGGTACCGACAGCCCCGGGGACCCACTCGGGGCGCCGAGTACCAACCGGTATAAAGGCTGCATGACTGCCGACGTCTCCCCGCCCGCGCGCCCGACCCTGGAGGACGTGGCCGCCGTCGCAGGCGTCTCTCGCGCCACCGTGTCCCGGGTGATCAACGGAGCGCCGACGGTGGATCCGGCGCTGCGCCGCATCGTCGAGGAGGCCATCGCGACCACGCACTACGTGCCGAACCGCGCCGCGCGCTCCCTGGTGACCCGGCGCACCGACTCGGTCGCGCTGGTCGTCTCCGAGCAGGAACGGCGGCCGGTGGCCGAGCCGTTCGTGGGCCGAATGTTCTCGGACCCGTACTTCGGCCGGGTCGTGGGCGGGCTGCTCGACGTGCTGCGGCCGGCCGGTGTCCAGATGGTGCTGATGCTGGCGGACGACGCCGCGTCGCGCGAGCAGTTGCTCTCGTATCTGCGTCAGGGCCATGTCGACGGCATCGTCCTGATCTCGTCGCACGCCGGTGATCCGCTGCCCCGGCTGGTCCACGAGACCCGGCTGCCCGCCGTGCTGGCGGGCCGGCCCGGACAGCCGTCGCCGCTCACGTACGTGGAGGCGGACCAGGCGGCGGGCGCGCGGCTGGCCGCCGGGCATCTGGCGGGGCTGGGGCGGCGCAGGATCGGTACGGTCGCGGGGCCGCAGGACATGCCGGCGGGGCAGGAACGGCTCGAAGGGTTCCGGACGGCGATGGCCTCGTACGGCATCGAGGACGTGGCCGTCGCGGAGGGCGACTTCACCCACACGGGCGGCGCGGCGGCGATGCGGCGTCTGCTGGCCGAACACCCGGATCTGGACGGGGTGTTCATCGCGTCCGACCTGATGGCGCTGGGGGCGCTGCCGGTCCTGCTCCGTGCGGGCAGACAGGTGCCCGACGAGGTGGCCGTGGTGGGCTTCGACGACAGCAACGCGGCGCTGACCTGCGATCCGGCACTGACGACGGTACGTCAGCCGGTCGAGGAGATGTCCTCGGAGATGGCCAGGCTGCTGCTGAAGCAGATCACCGCGCCGGGCAGCCCACTGCCGTCGATGATCTTCACGCCGACGCTGGTGGTGCGGGAGTCGGCGTAGGCCCCTCGACACGCCGCGCCCAGCCCCGGCCCGGTGATCGGTTCAGCCGTTCAGCCGTTCAGCCGTTCAAGCATCCAGCCGTTCGGACATTCAGGCGTTCGGGCATTCAGGCGCTCCGGCCGTGCCGTTCCTCGTCCTCCAGCGCGGCGGCCTCCTGCGACAGCCGTGTGGCCTGGAGAAGGCTCAGCCCCGGCTGCGCTTCACGGAGCGCCTTCACCGCCTGTACGGAGTCGGCGCGCCCCTTCACCCCCGCCTCGGCCATCTTCCGGCGCGCCCAGCTCCCGCGCAGCTCGGCGTCGGTGGTCTCCTTGGCCGCGGCGAGCAGTGCGGCTGCCCGCTCCAGCCCCGGCCGTTCCTCGGGACCGGCGGTCTTCAGCGCCTGGTCGACCGCCTCGGCGATCTCGTCGGCCTCGCGCACGACGAGAACCGTGAACTCTTCTTCCTTGTCCTGTCCGAATAGCTTCATCTCTGGATCCTGTCCTTCGCGTATCCGCGAGCTCAAGAGAGTTGAGCCAGTTCTGAGGTACGCACCCGCACGGACGGCCCGGACGGCTCGGAGCCGGTGAGCCCTCCGGGCCGTCCGTGCGGGTGCGACGGGTTACTTCTTGGGGAGCCATGCCTCCCAGACGGACTTGTTCGCCTTGACCCACTGCTCGGCCGCGTCCGGGCCGCTCATCTTGTCCTTGGCGATGGCCTTGGCGACCTCGTTCTGCGCCTCGGTGCTCCACTTGAAGTTCTTGATGAACTCGGCGGCGTCCCCGCCGTCCTTCGCGAAGTCCGCGTTGAGGTACTTCTGAAGCGGGGTGTTGGCGTACGCGCAGTCCGTCGCCGTCTCCGGGACGTTGCAGCCCTCCTCGTACGCGGGCAGCTTCACCTCGACCAGGTCGATGTCCGCGTTGAGCCACTGCGGGTCCCACCAGTAGGTGATGAAGGGCTGCTTGTCGCGGTACTTCTGCTGGATCTCCTTGATCTGGGCGGCCTCGTTGCCCGTCTCCTTGATCTTGAGATTCAGCTTGAGGTTCTTGACCAGGTGCTCGTCGTACGTCGTGTACGAGGGCGCCGCGCCGAGGAACTCACCCATGTCGCCGCTGTTCGCGGAGCTGAAGTCCTTGGTGAACTTGTTGAGCTTCGTCGCGTCCGTGACCTCGGGGTTGGCGTCCGCGTAGTACTTCGGGACGAACCAGCCGATGTGACCGACGACGCCGAGGTCGCCGCCCTTGACGATGGTCTTCTTGTCCTCGATGTAGAGCTTCTCCTTCTTCGGCGAGCCGCCCCAGTCCTCCAGGATCGCGTCGGCCTTGCCGTTGTTGAGCGCGTCGAAGGCGACCGGCTCGTCGAGCTGCTGCAGCTCGACCTTGACGTCCAGCTCCTGCTCCATGATCACCTTGGCGACCTCGGCGTTGGCGCGCGCGCCGACCCAGGAGGGGACGGTCAGGGTGATCTCGTCGGACGCCGACTTGGACTCGGTCTCGGCGGCGCACGCGCTGAGCGCGAGCATGCCGAGCGCGCCGACTCCGGCGACCAGGGTGGTGCTTATCCGCTTGCTGTGGTTCACGTCGTTGTTCTTTCTGTCGCGGTTTCAGTTATGGATTCAGTTGTGGATTCAGCTGTGGTTTTCAGCTCTCGGTGCGGGTGTCGGGGGCCCACGGCGCGTTCACACCAGGGCGCGTTCCTTCGCCGCCGCGCTCGGCTGCGAGATCCGGTCGAGCAGCAGCCCCAGGCACACGATCGCGATACCGGCCGTCATGCCGAGCCCGAGGTCGCCCTTGGCCAGGCCCTTCACCACGTCGACGCCGAGCGCGCCGCCGCCGATCATGCCGCCGATGACGACGATGGCCAGGACCAGCACCACGCCCTGGTTGACGGCAAGTTGGAGGGCGGGCCGGGCCAACGGGAGCTGGACCTGGCGCAGTTGCTGCCCCGTACCGGCGCCGAGCGAGCGCGCGGCCTCCAGGGCCGACGGGTCGATCTGCCGGATTCCCTGGGTGGTGATGCGTACGACGGCGGGCAGCGCGTAGACGACGGCCGCGGCGACGGCCGCCGTGCGGCCACCGCTGAACAGCGCGATCACCGGGATCAGATAGATGAACTGCGGCATCGTCTGCATGATGTCGAGCACCGGCCTGATCACCCGCTCCACCCGCTCGACGCGCGCCGCGAGGATGCCGATGGCGAAGCCGAGGACCAGGGTCACCACGAGCGCGGCGAGGACCTGGGACAGCGTGTCGAGCGAGCGGTCCCAGAGGCCCATCGCGCCGATCGCGGCCAGTGACAGCACCACCGTGACGACGGCCTTCCAGCCGGTCCGCAGCGCCAGCACACCGGCGACGAGGAGCAGCGCCCACCAGGGGGTGGCCAGCAGCGCGTCGCGCACGGGGTTGATGACGTAGTTCGCAAAGCCTTCGGACCAGGTGAGGGTGCCGCCCAGCACCGGTACGCCGGAGCCGAGTTCACGCTCGATCCAGTCGACGACGGTGTTGACCGGCTCGCTGATCGCGACGGTCCACGCCTCCGGCCACTCCTTGCGGCCGAGTACGGCTCCGAGCACCGCGCCGCCGGCGACGGCCGCGACGATGCCGGACCAGAGCGCCCACCACTTGGGACGGCGCCCGGCGGCGGGGTCCTCCAGCTGTTCGCCTGCCGCGGCGGTCGTGCGGTCCAGCCAGATCGCCAGCAGGACGACGGCGATTCCGGCGGGCAGCGCGAGGCCGACGTCCACGGTGGAGAGCGCCGTGAAGATCTCGTCGCCGAGTCCGCCCGCGCCGATCATCGAGGCGAGGACGACCATCGACAGACACATCATGATCGTCTGGTTGAGGCCGAGGAGCATCTGCTTGCGGGCGAGCGGCAGCCGCGCCGTCACCAGCCGCTGCCAGGAGCTGGCGCCCAGCGAGGCGGACGCCTCCAGTGCGGCGGCGTCCGCGCCGCGCAGCCCGAGGGCGGTCAGCCGGGCCATCGGCGGGGCCGCGTAGATCACGGTCGCGACGAAGACCGACGGGATGCCGATGTCGAAGAGCAGCACGAACGGCAGCAGGTACGAGAAGGCGGGCAGCACCTGCATGGTGTCGAAGACCGGCCGCAGCACGCGCTGGCAGCGGTCGGACAGACCGGCCGCGAGGCCGAGGAGCGCGCCGACGAGGGCCGCGACGGTGACGGAGACGATCATCAGCGCCAGCGTCTCCATCGCCGGTTCCCACATGCCGAGCAGCCCGATCACCGCGAAGGTGGCGAGGGCGGTGGCGGCGGTGCGCAGTGCGCGGCGGCGCAGGCCGGCGCCGCCGGCGTACCAGGCGATCAGTACGGCGGCCAGGGTGACACCGATGAAGCCGAGGCTCTCCAGCACGCTGAACACGCCGTCGACCGAGCTTTCGGCGGAGTTGCTGATGTGCAGGAGGAAGTAGAGAAAGAGGGGGTGGGTGGTGCGGTTGTCGACGAGCCAGCGGTTGAGGTCGTCGAGCGGCGAGCGTACGTCGACGGTCAGGTCGGCCGGCCAGGCGCCGCTGCCGGTGACGGCGGCGCTGACGATCGCGACGAGGACGGCGGCGATGAGCAGCATCGCGCGGGGGTTGCCGGCGAGGCGGGCCCAGGGGCCGGGGGCGCCGTCGGACGGGTCGGTCTTGCCCACGCGTACGTCGTCCGCGCCGCCCGTGTCCCCCGGGGCCCGGTCGGTCTTCTCGAACACCGGATTGGGAGCGGCGCTCATACCGCCGCCACCTCCTTGGGTTCCGCTTCGTCGTCCAGCCCCGCGACGACGGCGAGCAGTTCCTCGTAACCGACGACGCCGAGCGTCCGGCCCTGCTCCACGACCCGGCAGTAGGAGCCGCTGCGTGCGACGGCCTCGATGGCGTCGGAGACCAGCGTGTCCGGCTGGAGCGCGACACCCGACTCGCCCTCGCCGTCGCGTGCGGGGCGCATGGCGCGGCGTACGGAGATGACCTGCTCGCGCGGGACGTCGCGGACGAAGTCGCGTACGTAGTCGTCGGCCGGGTTGGCGACGATCTCCTCCGGGGTGCCGAGCTGTACGATCCCGCCGTCGCGCATCAGCGCGATGCGGTCGCCGAGGCGCAGCGCCTCGTTCAGGTCGTGGGTGATGAAGACCATCGTGCGGCCCTCCTCGCGGTGCAGCCGGATGACCTCCTCCTGCATGTCGCGGCGGATCAGCGGGTCGAGGGCGCTGAACGGCTCGTCGAACAGCAGGACTTGGGGGTCGACGGCGAGCGCGCGGGCGAGGCCGACGCGCTGCTGCTGGCCGCCGGAGAGCTGGCCGGGGCGGCGGTCCTCCAGGCCGGCGAGGCCGACCAGGGTGGCGACCTGGGCCGCCTTGGCGCGCCGCTCGGGGCGGCTCATGCCCTGGATCTCCAGGCCGTAGGCGACGTTGTCGAGGACGGAGCGGTGCGGCAGCAGACCGAAGTGCTGGAAGACCATGGCGGCGCGGTGCCTGCGCAGTTCGCGCAGCCGGTTCTTGTCCATGGCGATGACGTCCTCGCCGTCCATGGTCAGTTGTCCGCTCGTCGGCTCGATGAGCCGGGTCAGACAGCGTACGAGGGTCGACTTGCCCGAGCCGGAGAGGCCCATGACGACGAAGACCTCGCCCTTGTGCACGTCGAAGGAGACGTCGCGGACGGCGGCGGTGCAGCCGGTGCGCTCCCTCAACTCCTCTGCGGACAGGGCCGCGTACTCCTTGTTGCCCGGTATTCGGTCGGCCTTGGGTCCGAAGACCTTCCACAGATCGCGTACGGAGAAGACCGGTTCGGTGGCGGTCATCACGCATCACCTCCCGGTGCGGTTGTGTTGGTGGTGTCGGTTGTCGCAGGTGCGTCGGCCGTCTCGACCGTCTCGGCCGTCTCGACCGTGTCGGTTGTCGCGGTGAGCAGGTCGGCGCACTTCTCGCCGACCATCAGGACGCCGATCATCGGATTCACGGCCGGCATGGTGGGAAAGACGGACGCGTCGGCGATTCGGATCCCGGTCAGCCCACGAATCGTCAGATCCGGTCCCACGACGGCCTGTTCGTCGCCCGAAGCGCCCATCCGGCAGGTGCCGGCGGGGTGGTAGACGGTGTGGGCGACCTTGCGGGCGTACTCGCTCAGCTCCTCGTCGGAGGTGAGGTCCGGGCCCGGACAGACCTCGCGGGTCAGCCAGTTGGCGAGCGGTTCGGCGGCGGCGATCCGCCGGGCGAGCCGGATGCCGTCCACGAGGGTGCGGCCGTCGTAGTCGTCCTCGTCCGTGAAGTACCGGAAATCCAGGGCCGGTTTGACCTCGGGGTCGGCGCTCGTCAGATAGAGGCGGCCCCGGCTGCGGGGCTTGGGGATGTTCGGCGTCATCGAGACGCCGTGCGCGGGGCGTTCGTACCCCAGGCGCTCGGGGTTGTCCGTGAACGGGATCTGGTAGAAGTGGAACATCAGGTCCGGGCCCTGGACGTCCGGGTCGCGCCGGACGAAGAGGCCCGCGTCGGAGTCCATCGCCGAGTTCTCGGGGATCGGCCCGTCGGTCTCCCAGACGATGACCGACTCGGGGTGGTCGAGCAGGTTCTCTCCGACACCCGGCAGGTCGTGCGTGACGGGGATGCCGAGCGCCTCCAGATCGGCGCGCGGCCCGATGCCGGAGTGCAGGAGCAGCCGGGGGGTGTCGACGGCCCCGGCGCAGACGAGGACTTCACGCCGGGCGCGTACGTACGACTCCGTACCGTCGGCTGCCCGTACGCGCACGCCGGTCGCGCGGGTGCCGTCCAGCTCCAGCCGGTACGCCCAGGTCTCCAGCAGCAGCTGGAGGTTGGGCCGGTCCAGGAAGGGGTGCAGATACGCCACCGAGGCGGAGGACCGCTGGTTGTTCTCGGGGTGGTAGGCGAGGTCGAAGAAGCCGGCGCCTTCGTGGAAGGGCTTCTTGTTGAAGCCCTCCACGCGCGGGACGCCGAGCGCCGCCTGCGCCGCGTCGACGAAGTCGCGGGCGATGGGGTTACGGTCACGCTCGTCCACCGGAACGATGTTGTTGCGCAGCCGCCCGAAGTACGGCTCCATGGCCGCCGCGTCCCAGCCGTCGGCCCCGGCCGCCGCCCACTCGTCCCAGTCGGACGGCAGCGGCTTGAAGGCGATCAGGGTGTTGTGCGAGGAGCAGCCGCCGAGGACCCGGGCCCGGCTGTGCCGGATGTGGGAGTTGCCGCGCGGCTGTTCGGTCGTCGGGTAGTCGTAGTCCAGCTCGCCGCCGAGCAGCCCCATCCAGCGCCGGAGCGTCAGTACGTCGGGCCGGTCGATGTCGGACGGCCCTCCCTCGATGACGGCGACGGTGACGGCGGGGTCCTCGGTGAGCCGGGAGGCGATCACCGATCCCGCGGTGCCGCCTCCGACGACGACGTAGTCGTATGCGGCGTCGTGTTCGGCCATGGGTGTCGTCTACTCCACTTCCCTGGGATGGTTCAAGGTTCTTGCGCGTAACGAGGCGTAACGAGACTGAGCCGTAAGGCAGTTGACCGTCGGGCGGTTGGCCGTCACGTGGTTGGCTGTCAGGTGGTCGGGACCGCTAGGTCAGCCGGCGAACCAGCGCACCGGCCTCGGCGCGAGGTTCTGGTAGATGTGCTTGGCCTCGCGGTACTCGGCGAGACCGGCGGGCCCCAGCTCGCGCCCGATGCCGGACTTGCCGAAGCCGCCCCACTCGGCCTGTGGCAGATAGGGGTGGAAGTCGTTGATCCAGACGGTGCCGTGCCGCAGCCGTCCGGCGACGCGCCGGGCGCGGCCGGGGTCCGCCGTCCAGACACCGCCGGCCAGTCCGTACTCGGTGTCGTTGGCGAGCGCGACGGCCTCGTCCTCCGTACGGAAGGTCTCGACGGTCAGTACGGGGCCGAAGACCTCCTCGCGGACGACCCGCATCTCGCGGTGGCACTGGTCGAGGACGGTCGGCTCGTAGAAGTACCCGGTGGCGGGACGGAGTTCGGCGGACTCGGGCCGCTTGCCGCCGGACCGCAGCACGGCGCCCTCGGCGATTGCGGACGCGACGTACTCCTCGGTCTTCGCCAACTGCTGGGCGGAGACGAGCGGTCCGCACTCGACGCCCTCGCCGGTGCCCCGGCCGAGGCGGATCTTCGCGGCGCGCCGGGCGAGTTCGGCGACGAAGCGCTCGCGCAGCGACTCCTCGACGATGAGGCGCGAACCGGCGGAGCAGACCTGGCCGCTGTGGATGAACGCGGCGTTCAGGGCCTGGTCGACGGCGGTGTCGAAGCCCTCGTCGGTGGCGCAGGAGTCGGCGAAGACGACGTTCGGGTTCTTCCCGCCCAGCTCCAGCGCGACCTTCTTCACGCCGGGCGCGGCGGCCTGCATCACCTTCGTACCGCTGGCGAGTCCGCCGGTGAAGGACACGAGGTCCACGCCGGGGTGCTCGGCCATCCGGGCGCCCACGGGGTCACCGGCGCCGGTCACCAGATTGGCGACGCCCGGCGGCAGCCCGGCCTCGGTGAGCAGGTCGATCAGCGCGACGGTGCTGAGCGGGGTGATCTCGCTCGGCTTGACCACAAAAGTGTTGCCCGCGGCGAGCGCCGGGGCAATCTTCCAACTCGCCTGGAGAAGCGGATAGTTCCAGGGCGTGATGAGCGCGCAGACGCCGACGGGTTCGTGCACGACGACGCTGTGCACGTCCGGGGACCCGGCGTCCACGACCCGGCCGCCGCTCTCGTTGGTCACGAGATCGGCGAAGTAGGCGAAGGCGTCGGCGACGCAGTCGACGTCGACGCGCCCCTCCTCGACGGTCTTGCCGGCGTCGCGGCTCTCCAGCGCCCCGAGCGCTTCCCGGTCCCGCCGCAGCAGTCCGGCGACCCGCCGCAGCAACGCGGACCGCTCGCCGACGGACGTCCGGGGCCAGTCCCCCGCGCCCCCGTCGAAAGCCTTGCGCGCGGCGTCAACGGCGGCGTCGACATCCTCGGCCCCGCCCTCGGACACCACCGCGAACGGCATGGCATCGGCGGGGTCGATGATCTCGCGTGTGGCACCGGAGGCGGCTTTGCGCCACTCTCCGTCCACAAAGATGGTCTGTTGTGCCGACACGTCGCGTTTGGCCTTCCGTTCCCGATATGCACCACCACCAGCAACAACTGGCGATCTGGGCCCCTGCCCCGGGATGGGGGAAGCATGCGTGTTCGATGGCCGAAAGTGTTCAGGGTCACTCGCCGGTGGGGGTTTCGGTGGGGCGCGGCCGGCCGGGACCCGGGCGGCACGAGAGCCCCTCGCTGGGGGGCGAGGGGCTCTCAGTACGGGGTCACGGCGGATCGGGCCGCCGTGAGGTCGGTCAGGCGACCGACTTGTTGCCGTCGGCCAGCGCGGAGCGGCCGAAGATGCTGACGGCCTGGTAGTACGTCCACGCCGTGCCGTTGCACGAGGTCTTCGTGGCGCCCGAGTAGCCGTTGCACACCCGCTTCAGGTCCTCGTAGAACGCGCTGTCCAGCCGCGACTTGTTGGCGTCGAACGAACCGGCCGCCTTGTAGTTGCGGTAGCCGAAGTCGTGGCGAGCGCAGGACGTCTGGAACGGGAAGCCGAAGGGGTTGTCCGGGGAGGACGAGCAGTAGTCCGTGGACCAGTCGAAGCCGTACGCGGACCAGGCGCCCTGGTTGCCGCGCGCGGAGACCCACGAGTTGTAGCTGGCGGCGCTGGTCTGCGTCCAACTGCTCAGGACCTGCGGCTTGTCGGCCGGGGCGGCGGCGGCCGAGTTGGCGGACATCAGGGTGGCGGGGAGGGCGAGAGCGAGGGCGGCGAGCGGCATGGCGAGACGACGGCGCATTAGGAAAACCTCCGGTGGGGCGACAGGTTGACGCTCCGTGTCCGGTGACACGGAACTTCCCTCAGAGCGAGCGGCGCGGTCGCCGCACGGGTCTACGCGCGATGACCGACGCGGGAATGGTGCCCCAGATACAGCGCGCTGTCACCATGTTCATGGCGAAACAAGGGGGAAACAGGGGGCCAACTCGGTGACATAAGCGGCAACTTGGTGTTCGACGGGCACACCCCCTCGGGCGGGCGCCTGCCGCGCCGGCGGCGGTCGGGTGGGGGCGGTCGGGCCGGTGGCGGTCGGCACGACAAAGCTCCCGGTGGCCGGGTGAACGGCTGCCAGGAGCTTGGTCGTACTACGCGCGCTACGTGCTAAGTGCGTCTGCCGATCAGAGAAGGCCGAGCTCGCGGACCGCGTCGCGCTCCTCGGTCAGCTCCTTCACCGAGGCGTCGATGCGCGCACGGGAGAAGTCGTTGATGTCCAGGCCCTGGACAATCTCGTAGGCACCGTTCTTCGTGGTCACGGGGAACGACGAGATGATGCCCTCCGGGACGCCGTACGAGCCGTCCGACGGGATGCCCATGGAGGTCCAGTCACCCTCGGGGGTGCCGTTGACCCAGGTGTGCACGTGGTCGATGGCGGCGTTGGCGGCGGAGGCCGCCGAGGAGGCGCCACGGGCCTCGATGATCGCCGCGCCGCGCTTGGCGACGGTCGGGATGAAGGTGTCGGCGAGCCACTGCTCGTCGTTGACCGTCTCGGCGGCGTTCTTGCCCGCGATCTCCGCGTGGAAGATGTCCGGGTACTGGGTGGCGGAGTGGTTGCCCCAGATGGTCAGACGCCGGATGTCGGAGACGGCCGCACCGGTCTTCGCGGCGAGCTGCGAGATCGCGCGGTTGTGGTCGAGGCGGGTCATCGCGGTGAACCGCTCGGCCGGTACGTCGGGGGCGGCGGCCTGCGCGATGAGCGCGTTGGTGTTGGCCGGGTTGCCGACGACGAGGACCTTGATGTCGTCCGCGGCGTTGTCGTTGATGGCCTTGCCCTGCGGCTTGAAGATGCCACCGTTGGCGGAGAGCAGATCGCCGCGCTCCATGCCCTTGGTACGGGGGCGGGCGCCGACGAGCAGCGCGACGTTGGCACCGGAGAACGCGGCGTTGGCGTCATCGGTGATCTCGATGCCGCGAAGGAGCGGGAAGGCGCAGTCGTCAAGCTCCATGGCGGTGCCCTCGGCGGCCTTCAGCCCCTGCGGGATCTCCAGGAGACGCAGGCTGACCGGCACATCCGCGCCGAGCAGTTGGCCGGACGCGATGCGGAAGAGCAGCGCGTAGCCGATCTGGCCGGCTGCGCCGGTGACGGTGACATTCACGGGAGTGCGGGTCATGGCGGTCTCCGTTAGACAGCGGTGGAACGGCGGGCGGCAGGGGCCCTGCCCCTGGTGCGGGCCATCTCTCCGACGGCGGGCGAATCTTGTCTTGACGTGAAGAGACAACCGCCGGTCAGGCTATCCGACGGGGAGGGGGCGGGGCGCGACGGGGCGCGGCAGCCTCGGGACGGCGGGGCCGCCGTCGCCCCGCGAGGGTGGCCACCGGCCGCCGCGCGCCGCCGTGACCGCAGCCCATGGCGTGTGCCGCACTTGGAGCGCGTGCTGGGTCGGTGCCTGGATGAGAGCGCCGGTCGCACGGTGGGTGGCGCACGCCGTGGGAGGCCGACGGAAGCGCTCGGTTCGCCACGGCCGGGCGGGCGGGCGGCCCACGAAGGGTCCCGTGCGGGCCCGCCCGGTCCGGACCTGACCGACACGGCGCTCGGTGGCACCGGCGCAACACACCCGCGAGGCGCCGTCCTGACCGGCCCGGCACGGACGGGGCCGATACGGCCCTCGGCGGAATCGCAACCCGCCCGCGAGACCGACGGCCGCCCCCGAACCGCCGACAGAAGCACCCCGCACACCACGGACAGCCGCACGGACAACGACGAGGCGCCGTCCTGACCGCCCGGCGCGAACGGGCCGACACGGCCCTCGGGGAATCGCAGCCCGCCCGCGAGACCGGTCAACCGCCGACCGAGGCGCCCCACATCACGGTCAGGTGAGCCCGGCCAGAGGTCTCACCGACCCGCCGCCGTGCAGCCCTCCACGCCCGTCGTCAGCGTCGCGCACGCCTTCGCCTCGGTGGCCGTGGCCACCGCGACCATCGGGGTGTACGCGTCCTTGTCGGCGTTGACCGTGCCCGTCTGGGGCGCGCCCTCGCCCTGGTCCGCCGCGATTTCGACCGTGTCTCCCGGTGCCGCCTGGGTGATACGGGCCCAGGCCACCCCGCACGTCTTGCTGTAGCGGACCTCCACGACCGCCGTGCCGACCGTCGCGGTTGTGGCCGTCTCGGCGAACTCGCCGCCGCAGCCCATGAGTTCGGGGTCCTCGCCCGTGCAGTCGTCGCCGGCGCACTTCACTCCGGCGGGCAGTTCGGGCGCGCTGGTGGTCGGCTTCGCCGACGGGGGTTCGGCAACCTTCTCCTTGTCGCCGCCACCGCCCAGGTCGGTGAGCAGTACGGCTCCGGCTATCACCAGCAGCGCGCCGACGAGGGCCGCCACGAATATCGTCGTCCGGCGCCGGCCGCGTCCGCCGCCCTGGCCGGACGAGGCTGGAGGCTCCGGAGGGGCCGACGGTGGGAAGCCGGTCGGCGGGCCCTGGGGGTCGCCGACCGGCCGGACGGTGGGCCAGCCCCCGGCGGTACCGGGGCCGGCGGACCGTGGTCCCGTACCCGTACCCGTACCCGGACCCGGGCGCGGAGGCGTCGCCGTACGTCCGCCGGGGCCGCCGACCGGGTCGCCTCCGAACTCGCCCAGCGCGTCCCGCGCCTGGGATATCCGGATCGCTTCCATCGTCATGTCGTGACGCATCTCGGAACGGCTCCACGCACGCTCCGACAGCTCCCACATCGTCGTCAGATGCAGCGGATTCGTACCGGTCACCTCGGCGAGCGCCACGATCGCGCCCTTGGGCGCGAGCAGCCGCCCGTTGAGATACCGCTCCCACGACGTCTTGCTGTAGCCGGTGCGGTCCGAGACGGCGGCGATACTGAGGCCGCTCTTGTCCACGAGCCTGCGCAGCTGCGTGGCGAACTCCCTGACCTGTGGGTCGAGCTCCTCCGGTAGTGCCTTCCAACGAGGCATTACTTCCCCCTTGTCCCCCCGCACGCGCCTGAATGTGCTCCGCCGTGCCGCGCCCCCACGCCGGCCGACGACTACCCCAAGGGATGCGTGGAGCCAGGGCGTCAGTTCCAGAAATGGGAGTGCACCGGAGCATTCGGGACAGTCCCCGCGCCCCCTCGCGCGCCGTCTCCGATTCCGTCCCCCAGTCTCGCATCCGTTGCCCGGCGATCACACCATGCCGGAATGGTCACTTCCGTGCCACAGGCCACCGCCGCCCCTTGATCCCGTTTGGCACGTCCATGACGCTGGCCCCATGCCGACGGCGCCCGTCCTGACTCGGGGGAGGGGATGGGCGCCGTCTTGTACTTCGTCCGTCTTGTACTTCGTCCGTCGAACGTCGGCGGGATTTACGGAACCGTGGAGTGGACCACGTCCTCCAGGAACGGGATCTCCAGCCACGGGTCCGGCTGCGTCATCAGCGACAGCAGCACGATCGCCACGCCGAGCAGGCCGTACGTGACCATGTCGGTGAAGCGCGACCGTACGGCCAGCATGCCGACCGACGGCAGGATCCGCCGCAGGATCGCGCCCGTGATCAATGCCACACCGATCAGGATCGTGCCCCAGCGGAACGACTGCTCGAACGAATCGAGCCCGACGATCAGCAGCCCGAGCCCGGTCGCGCCCAGCACGGTCAGCAGCGGCCACTGACGGGCGGGCGCCGGAGCGTCGCCGGCTGCGGCACGGCCGCCGCCCTCGGGACGCGCGGTGTCCTGGGTGACGGTCGGAAAGCGCCGCGAGGTGCTGGGGGCCGCGTCGCCGTCCCCCTCCCCCGCACGTACGGGCTCGGGCGCCCGCTCCGGCACCGGCTCACGTACCGCCTCGCTCGCGTCGCCGGTCGCGGCGTCACCACCACCGCCGGGCTCCGCCGCCGCGTCGGCGCCCGGACTCGTACCAGCACCCATGGGTGCCCCTTTCACGTTCCGCTACCGCTTCCGGCGCGCTCCGCCGCCTCGACGACGTTCACGAGCAGCTGCGCGCGGGTCATCGGGCCCACCCCACCGGGGTTCGGTGAGATCCAGCCTGCCACTCCCGCGACGTCCGGGTGGACGTCGCCGGCGATCTTGCCGTTCTCGTCGCGGCTGACGCCGACGTCCAGCACCGCCGCGCCCGGCTTCACGTCCTCCGCCTTGATGATGTGGCGCACCCCGGCCGCCGACACGATGATGTCGGCCTGCCGCAGATGCGCGGAGAGGTCACGGGTGCCGGTGTGGCACTGGGTCACGGTCGCGTTCTCGGACTTGCGGGTGAGCAGCAGCGGGATCGAGCGGCCCACGGTGATCCCGCGCCCGACGACCACGACATGCGCGCCCTTGATCTCGACACCGTGCGCGCGCAGCAGCTGGATGATGCCGTACGGGGTGCACGGCAGCGGTCCCGTCTCGTTCAGGACCAGCCGGCCGAGGCTCATCGGGTGCAGTCCGTCGGCGTCCTTCTCCGGGTCCATCAGCTCCAGGACACGGTTGGTGTCGATGCCCTTGGGGAGCGGGAGTTGGACGATGTAGCCGGTGCAGTCGGGGTTGGCGTTGAGTTCGCGTACGACTGCCTCGATCTCCTCCTGGGAGGCGGTGTCGGGCAGCTCACGCTGGATCGAGGAGATGCCGACCTCGGCACAGTCGCGGTGCTTGCCGTTGACGTACCAACGGCTGCCCGGGTCGTCCCCGACGAGCAGGGTCCCGAGTCCCGGGGTGATGCCCTGCGCCTTGAGGGCCGCCACGCGGGCGGTCAGGTCGGACTTGATCGCGGCTGCGGTGGCCTTGCCATCGAGAATTTGGGCGGTCATGCGTCCATCTTCGCGGATGACCCCACCGCTGTTCCAATCCAAGGTCCGGTACGGGGAAACGTACGAGGTCGCGCACGGGGTCGGGTACGAGTTCGGCCCGCCGTCCGGCGCGAGGCCGGGCGGCCAAGATCAACGGCCCGGCCCAGGTTGCGCTTGCACAACACATACGGATACCGACTGGACAAAAAGTCACCCCGAACAGCACGATGAGCCGCGCAGTGCGCGGGCAGTGTTGGGGGGCAAACCGCTCGGTTTTGTGACGTTCCTCCTTCGGTTCCGCGATGTCCCCGCATTACCAACGGAGGAAACCCGCCATGAGCTTTGGCGACCCGAACAACCCGTACGGACAGCAGGGCCAGCAGCCCCAGGGCCAGCCGGGATACGGCTACCCGCAGCAGGGCCAGCCCCAGCAGCCGCCCGCCAACTACGGCTATCCGCAGGCTCCCCCGGTCCAGCCCGGCTACGGCGGCTACCCCGGTGGCCCCGGTGGCGTCCCGCAGCAGATGCCGGGCGGTGTGTCGGCGTCGCGCGTGTTCCTCTGGATCCTCTCCGGTCTCAGCCTGATCGGCGGCGTGATCTTCCTGTTCGCCGCGATCGCGCTCAACGCGGCCAAGGACAGCGACGAGTTGGCCAACGACTCGCAGTTCCAGGACCTGGTGGACCAGTCGAGCGGCGTGCTCTGGTTCATGACCTTCATCGCGTTCGTGTGGACCGTCGCGTCGATCGTCCTCGCGATCAAGTTCAAGTCCGGTGGCAGCGGCCTGCGCACCGCGCTGATCGTCTACGGCGCCCTGACCATAGTCCTGGGTCTCTACCCGTTCGGTGGCATCGCGGGCATCGTCCACATCGTTCTCAGCATTCTGCTGATCGTCTTCGTGTCGAAGGCGGACGGCGCGGCGTGGTTCAAGCGCCCCCGTTACTGACGTACCGACGCGCACCGCGCTCGCGCACAACCCGCCGGCACACACGCCGGGGCGCATGCCAGAAGGCCGTAACACCCGTCGTAACGGCGGGGTTTACGGCCTTCTGGCGTTTGTCGCCCCGTACGGTGGCTGATCCTCGCCAAGGAACCGACCGCGCTCCCGTGGCTTCCTATCCTGACAAAGATTCCGTTCGGGAAGTCGGGGAAGTCGGGGAAGGGATCACCGTGGCCAGGGCACACGACAGCGCGTACGGCGGCAGCGGCGGCAGCTCCATGTACAGCGTCATCGTCGTGCCGATAGGCAGTTCGCACCCCGACGAGCAGCTGAGGCTCGCTCCGGGCGAGACGCTGCGGTTCGGCCGCACCCCGGCGGACGACCCCACCGGCTTCCTGACCATTGCGCACCACGGTGTGTCCCGGCGGGCGGGCGAGATCTCCGCCGCGGGCTCCCACTGGACGCTGAGCAATCTCAGCCGTACGTCCACGTATGTCGTGGAGAATCCGGAAGGCGCCGGGGAGCACATCAAGATCGCGCCGGGGCGGATCGAGGCGCCCATCCCGTTCGAGTTCTCCCGGGTCGTCCTGCCCGCCGCCGACGACCTGCTGAGCTTCGACATCTGGGCGCCGCGGCACGATTACGCCGACGAGCCCGCCGCCCACTGCGACGGCGGCGAGCCGACGGCGCACCCGTTCCCGCTCGACCGCACCAAGCGCTACTTCCTGGTCCTCGCCGCGCTCTGCGAGGCCCGGCTGCGCGGCGCGCCGCACGCCCCGCCACCCACCGTCGACCAGGTCGTGGACCGGCTGGGCCGGGTCTGGCCGACGGCGAGCCGCACGGCCGTCCAGTGGAACATCGACTATCTCGCCGTCAAGTTCCGGATGAAGCAGCCGCCGGAGTCGGCGGACTGCGGGCCCCGGCTGAACGGCAAGAAGGAGTCGCTGGTCTCGCTCGCGCTCCGGTTCGATCTCGTACGGGAGGCGGAGCTGGCCGTGCTGGACGCGGAACCGGCAGTCCCGGAGCCGGAGCGGGGGCCGGGGCTGGTGTCGGGGCCGGCGGCGCCATGAGGCGGGAGTCGCTGGCCGTCTCCGTCCCGTACGGCTTCCGGGTCGGCGTCTGGGAGGTGCGCGAGCCGATCGGCTCCGGCGCCTTCGGCAGTGTGTACGCGGCCCGACGCGCGACGGACGGCGCCCTTCCGGCGCAGGCGGCGCTCAAGTTCCTCCCGACCGGCACCTGCACCCCGCGCCACTTACGCCATCTCCAGGAACTCGCCCACCGCGAGCTGGAGATGCACCACAGGCTCAAAAGCCCCCGGCTGATCCGCATGTACGAGGCCCTGACCGTCTCGGCCCCCGAATCTCCCGAACTCGACGGTGCCACCGTGCTGGTCCTGGAGCGCGCCGAGGGCTCCCTCGACACCCTGCTCGCCCGTACCTCGCGACCGGCGGCCGGCCCCGCCCTCCTCACCCAGATCTGCGAGGGGCTGCACCAGCTCCACCACGCTGGCTGGATCCACGGCGACATCAAGCCCGCCAACGTACTGCTGATGGCCGACGGCACCGCCCGCCTCGGCGACTTCAACCTCGCGGCGGAGCTGGAGGGCACGCACGCCTACTCTCCCGCGTTCTTCACCTCCGACTACACACCGCCCGAGCTGCTGTGGGCGGAGATCAGCGACCGGGGCCGGCAGACCCGCCCGAGCACCGACGTCTGGGCCTTCGGCGTCCTCGCCCATCTCGTCCTGACCGGCACCATGCCACTGCCGGGCGCCACCCGGACGGCACGCAAGGAGACACTGCTGCGCTACGCGCGCGGCGAGTACGAACTGCGGCTCTCGCCCGAACTGACCGGGCCCTGGCGGGAGATCGTCACGGACTGCCTGTCGCGCACGCACCAGGAACGCGGCAGGCACGACGCGGCCTCCCTGCTCCGCCGGGCGGAACGGGCGACGGACACACCCCGTGCGTCCCGCGCGGCACGCCTGCCCCGACTGCGCCCACGCCGCCTCCGCCACGACCCGGCGCCCCTCCTGCCGCGCCTCCTGCCGGGCCTCTTCCCGCGCCGCCTCGCGGCCTTCGCGCTGACGACGGCGGCGGCCGTGGTCGGGGCCGGTGCCCTCCTGGCCCTGCGGGACGAGCCGGCGTACGGCTACGAACGCTGCCCGGCCGGCTCGGTCTGCTTCTTCGGCGACTACAACGGGGGCGGTGAGATGTGCCGTTGGACGGGCGACGACCCGAACTGGCTGACGGGCGGGGAGTCGTGCTCCTGGACCCGGACCGGCCCCGTCAAATCGGTCTTCAACAACGGCTCGGAGCGCGCGGGCGACCGCGACCTGGCCTACTTCTGGCAGCCCGGCTGGAAACCCCGCCCGGCTGACGGCGACCGACGGATCGGCTGCACACTCGTCGGTGTCCGGGGCAATCTGGCCGGCTTCTACGCCCCGTTGTCGCACAAGTGGGTGCCGAGCTGCTGAGCCATCCTCCACCGCCCCCGCCCCGAACCGCACCCTGAGACATCTGAGGTACCTCTCCCACCGCCCCGGCGGAACGATGAAGTCGTGCCGTCAAGGGGCGGCACAAGGGACACAACGGGGAAGCACCACCGGCTGTGTGGTGCGGGAGGAGTAACCATGCGCAAGATCCGTACGGCCGTGGCGGGAGTCACGATCGGCGCGGCACTCGCCTTCGGCAGTCTGGCCGGGACCGCACAGGCCGACCCGACGGCCGACCGGGGGACGCGGGCCACGTTCGACGGCCGCAGCATCGACCTGTCCGGCGGGTGGCAGGGCGCACGGGCCTGCGCGGTGTTCGCGGAGGACGACGTCCGCTGCTACGAGACCACGGAAGCCGCCGACCGGGCGTCCGGCTACAACCGCGCCGCCGACCCGCTGGCGGCCCGCGCCCCGGCGTGCGCGTCCGGCTGGGTGTGCCTGTACCAGTACGAGAACGGCGGCGGCCGGCGCCTCATCTTCAACGACGAGTACTGGGACAACCTCGGCAACTACGGCTTCGACAACAAGACCTCGTCCTGGCGCAACAACCAGAGCAGGGGGGACAACGCGTCCCTGGCCCGGAACGCGAACGGCTCGGGGACCCGCGTGACCCTGTCGGCCCCGGGCTACGCCTCGGCGCTCGGCGCCTTCGACAACAGGGCGAGCGCCGTGCACGGCTGACGGACCCACCCATCCGTCCGTCTGTCCGACGTGAACGGCGATGGCCGCCCCCGTGACGTACGGGGGCGGCCACTGCCGTACAACAAGCTCGGCTCAGTGGAAGAAGTGCCGCGTCCCGGTGAAGTACATCGTCGCGCCCGCCTTCTTCGCGGCCTCGATCGTCAGCTCGTCACGCACCGAACCACCCGGCTGCACCACGGCCTTGACGCCCGCGTCCAGCAGGATCTCCAGTCCGTCGGGGAAGGGGAAGAACGCGTCCGAGGCCGCGTACGACCCACGGGCCCGCTCCTCGCCCGCGCGCTCCACGGCGAGCTTCGCCGAGTCCACACGGTTGACCTGACCCATGCCGACGCCGACGGACGCGCCGTCCTTGGCGAGCAGGATCGCGTTGGACTTGACCGCGCGGGACGCCTTCCACGCGAAGGCCAGCTCCCGCAGCTCAGCCTCCGACAGGGCGTCGCCGGTCGCGAGCGTCCAGGTCGACGGGTCGTCGCCGTCGGCCTGGAGGCGGTCGGCGACCTGGAGCAGCGCGCCGCCGTCGATGGGCTTCACCTCGACGGGCGCGGAGGGACCGCCGTCGCAGCGCAGCACGCGGATGTTCTTCTTGCGGGACAGCACCTCGACGGCACCGTCCTCGTAACCGGGCGCGACGATGACCTCGGTGAAGATCTCCGCGACCTGCTCGGCCATCGCGACGGAGACCGGCCGGTTGACGGCGATGACGCCGCCGAACGCGGACAGCGGGTCGCAGGCGTGGGCCTTGCGGTGCGCCTCGGCGATGTCGTCGGCGATCGCGATACCGCACGGGTTGGCGTGCTTGATGATCGCGACGCACGGCTCGGTGTGGTCGTACGCGGCCCGGCGCGCGGCGTCGGTGTCCGTGAAGTTGTTGTAGCTCATCTCCTTGCCGTGCAGTTGCTCCGCCTCGGCGAGTCCGCCGGTACCGCTGGTGTAGAGCGCGGCGGCCTGGTGCGGGTTCTCGCCGTAGCGCAGGACGTTCTTGCGCTCGTACGTCGCGCCGAGGAAGTCCGGGAGAGCTGAATCGTCAGCGGCGGCGTAGTCGGCGGCGAACCAGGAGGCCACGGCCACGTCGTACGCGGCGGTGTGCTGGAACGCCTCGGCGGCGAGCCGCTTGCGCGTCGTCAGGTCGAACCCACCGTCCTGTACGGCCGCGAGGACGTCCCCGTACCGCGCGGGGCTGGTGACGATGGCGACCGACGGGTGGTTCTTGGCGGCGGCGCGGACCATGGACGGGCCGCCGATGTCGATCTGCTCGACGCACTCGTCGGGGGTCGCCCCGGACTCGACGGTCTCGCGGAAGGGATAGAGGTTGGAGACGACCAGCTCGAAGGGCTCGATGTCCAGTTCGGCGAGCTGCTCGCGGTGCGAGGCGAGCCGCTGGTCGGCGAGGATGCCGGCGTGGACGCGCGGGTGCAGCGTCTTGACGCGGCCGTCGAGGGTCTCCGGGAAGCCGGTCAGCTCCTCGACCTTGGTGACGGGCACACCGGCGGCGGCGATCCTCCCGGCGGTGGAGCCGGTCGAGACGAGCGTGACGCCTGCCGCGTGCAGTCCACGGGCGAGGTCTTCCAGGCCGGTCTTGTCGTAGACGCTGACCAGCGCGCGGCGGATGGGCCGCTTCGTACCTTCGACGGCCTGTGCGGCGGTCGCTCCGGCGGTCTCTTCGACGCTCACTGGATTGTTACCTTTCGTCCCTCAATGCGGTAGCCGTGCAGGGCGAGCCGCCCCACGACATCGACGAGCAGCCGTCGCTCGACGTCCTTGATGCGCTCATGGAGAGCGGTGCCACCGTCCGCGTGATCCTCGTCCCGCACCTCGACCACGCCTTGCGCGATGACCGGGCCGGTGTCGACGCCGTCGTCGACGAAGTGGACGGTGCAACCGGTGACCTTCGCCCCGTACGCGAGCGCGTCACGCACCCCGTGGGCACCGGGAAAACTGGGCAGCAGAGCGGGGTGGGTGTTGATGAACCGTCCGCCGAAGCGGGCCAGGAACCGCTTCCCGACGATCTTCATGAAGCCGGCCGATACGACGAGATCGGGCTCGTACGCGGCGGTGGCCTCGGTGAGCGCGGCATCCCACTCGTCACGCGTCGCGTGGTCCTTGACGCGGCGGACGAAGGTCGGCAGCCCGGCGCGTTCGGCACGCTCCAGACCGGCGATGGAGTCGCGGTCGGCGCCGACGGCGACGACGCGGGCGCCGTATCCCCGCGGGTCGGCCTCGACGGCGTCGAGCAGGGCTTGGAGGTTCGTACCGGAGCCGGAGACAAGGACCACGAGCCGGGCCGGGGAGCCGAATTCGACCGTGGAGCCGGATTCCGGCGGGGTGACCGGGTCGTCGGGGGCGGGCGGGGACGGCGGGGAGGCCACGGCGGAACGCCTTTCTGGACGCGAGCACAGCCTCGCTGGTCGTGCGGGTCGTGCGGCTTTGTGTGGTCGTACGAACGAATCGTGTCTCCCGTATCGGGGAACTCTACGAAGGAGCCGACCGTCAGCAACGATACCGGCACACCGAACGGCCCCCGGGGGACGGGGGCGCGGCCGGGAGGTAGCGTCTGGGGACACGGACCTGTCTCCAGACGGGCCATACGACACAAGACCCCTTGCGCCAAGGGTCTGAGGGGAAGACGTTCACCAGATGCCGGACCGACGACACCGCACGGCACTCCCTGTCCCGCAGCTCACCGGGCCGGTGCTTCTGCTGCGGGAACGCCAGTCCTCGTCCGCCGGGTCCTCCGGGCCGGAGGGCTCTTCGGGGTCCTCGGGTTCTTCGGGGAGTTCCGGAGGTTCGGGAGGATCGGGAGGTTCGGGAGGTTCCGGCGGCGACGGATCCTCGGGCTCCTCAGGGGCCTCGGGTTCTTCAGGATCCTCCGGGTCCTCGGGGTCCTCCGACGACAATCCGTTCGCGCCGCCGCCGGAGGACAGGCCCGACCAGCCGTGGCAGCCGCGCCACCCCCAGAACGGCGGGACGCCGGACGACCAGTCGTCGGGCGGTGACCGTTCGTCCTGGGGCAGCCAGTGGAGCAGCCGTCAGCCGGGCCGCTCGTCGGGCGGCTTCGGCGGCAGGCCCGGCGGCCAGAACGGACCGGGCGGCCAGCAGAACGGCCCCGCTGGTCCCGGTGGCCGCCAGGACGGCCCGGACGGGCGCCCCGGCAGGGGGCTGCGCTGGGATCCGACCGACCCGTTCCAGCGCCGCGCCCGGTACTCGATCCTCTCGGGCATGTGGGCGTTCTTCTTCGCCCTCTTCGACTTCCCGGAGGTCGCCCTGCTCCTCGGGGCACTCGCGCTGTACTGGGGCATCAGTTCGCTGCGGGCCAAGGCTCCGCTGCCGCGTACGCCGGTCGACGGCGGCACGGGCGCGAGCCGTTCGGACGTGGGGACGACTTCGGGCCGCGAGGGGGTCGGCTCCGGCTCGGACTCCGGTACGACGTCTCCCGCGCCGACCACCACGGACGCACCGCCGGTCCCGAGTACGCCGCCCGGCGCCCCGGCGCAGGGCACGACGGCGCAGGGCACGACAGCGCACAAGCCGCAGACGACGGCCGCGGTGAGCGGGATCGTGACGGCGTCCATCGCGCTGCTGGTCGTGGCGGCGACGTTCACCGTGCAGCTCGTCTACCGCGACTACTACACGTGCGTGAACGACGCGCTGACGAAGACGGGCCAACTGGCCTGCAACGACAAGCTGCCCGACTCGCTTGTCCCGATCTTCGGCGTCCAGAAGTAGCCGAGCGGCTGCCTGGCGCAGCCCGGAGCATCCGACGGCGGCCCCGCCCCTCCCAATTCAGGGA
>NZ_JBHUZM010000013.1:0-109820 GCF_042667665.1 Streptomyces sp. NPDC057307
TGCATCGCAAGGCGGAGGATCGGCCTCGTACTGGGCGTACTTGGGCGACTCCGACAACGCGGCGAGGTGCCGTGCCAGGCGTCGCAGGCCAGGCGTCGCAGGCCAGGCGGGACTTTGAAGACAGGGCCTAGGAGGTGTCCGGGTGGAACGGGGGCAGGGGGAGGGAGCCGGCAAGCGGAAGACCCCGACCGTGGGGGGTGGGTCGGGGCCTTCAATGTGCTCCGGGGGCTCAGCCATGTGGGGGGTGAACCTGGCGTCTGGTTCCTGGTGGCGTCCCGGCAGAAGTGCGTCTGCCCGGCTCTCACGGATGTACTCCTGCCAATCCGAAAACATCCCGCAGGGTCGCGAGGATTCGCCCATCTCATCTCACGTGGGGCCATGTCGGCTCACGTCGTAGCACGTCGGATGGGTTGCGGCCGGGCGGGGACGAGTGTTCAGACTCGGGGGAAGCGGGACTGGAGATCCCAGATCATCGGGTTGTCCATGAGGCCCTCGTGCATGTCCCCGAGATCGGCCAGCAGGTCGTGCAGGAAGTCTCGCGACTCGCGGCGCAGCAGCCGGTGGCCGAAGGTGAGCGGGGCCTCGTCGGCCGGCATCCAGTCGGCGGTCACGTCCACCCAGCCGAAGCGCCGCTCGAAGAGCATGCGGTCCGTCGACTCGGTGAAGTCCAGCTCGGCGTACTGCCTGTTGGCCGACCGGTTGCCGCGCGGGTCGCGGTCGACCTGCTCCACGATGTCGCACAGCGCCCAGGCGAAGTCCAGCACCGGCACCCATCCCCAGCCTGTGGACACCTCGCGGTCGGCCTTGGTGTCGGCGAGGTACACGTCGCCGCAGAACAGATCGTGCCGCAGGGCCCGGACGTCGGCGAGGCGGTAGTCGGTCTGCGGCGGATCGGGGAAGCGACGGGAGAGGGAATAGCCGATGTCAAGCACGCGCCTGATGGTGTCACGGCGCCGCGCGGACGAGTTTCCGCCCGCCGGGGAGTGGGCCGGGCGCGGCCTACGATCACCGCGTGCACCAGCACCGGAACCCGTACCAGAGCCCGCCCCGTAGCACGGCGGCATCCCTCACCACCGCCCTCCTGATCCTGGTCCTCGGCGCTCTGGGTGGCCTCGGCGGCCTCGCGGGCTGCGCCGACCAGGACCGGCCGGGGCCTGCCCGGGGCGCTCCCGGCACCCCGGGCGCCGCCGGCGCCGGTGACCCGTACTTCCCGCGCCTCGGCAACGGCGGCTACGACGTCACGCACTACGGCCTGACTCTCGACTACGACCCCGCCGTCGGCCGCCTCGACGCCACCGCCGCGATCACCGCCCGCGCCACGCACCCGCTCAGCGCGTTCAACCTCGACCTCGCCGGTCTGACCGTCGGCCGGGTCACCGTCGACGGCGCGCGGGCCGGTGTACGGCGCGCCGATACGGAGCTGACGGTGCGCCCGCGCGCGGACATCGGGCGCGGGGCCACCTTCCGTACGGTCGTCCGCTACTCCGGCGTCCCGAGGGCCCTGACCGACGCCGACAGGACGAGGGAGGGCTGGCTCAGGGCGGGAAAGCGGTCCGTCGCGCTGGGCCAGCCGAGGGGTTCGATGGCCTGGTTCCCCGGCAACCACCATCCCAGCGACAAGGCGGCGTACGACATCCGGATCACCGTCCCGAAGGGGCAACAGGCCATCTCCAACGGTGAGTTGACGAGCGAGCGGACGGCCGGCGGCCGTACCGCCTTCAGCTGGCACTGCGCCGAACCGATGGCCAGCTATCTCGCGACGGTCGCTGTCGGCCCGTACCGGACCAAGACCTCTCAGGACGCCACGGACGCCACGGACGCCACGGACCCCAGGGACTCCGCGAGCCCCACACACCCCACCAGCCCCACACGTTCCACGGGTTCCACGCGCTCCATCCCCGTCCACACCGCCGTCGATCCGACCGTGGCCGCCGGCAGCGCCGGGCTGCTCGCGCGGATCCCCGCGATCATGAAGTGGGGCGAGCAGACCTTCGGCCCGTATCCGTTCTCCTCCACCGGTGTGATCATCGGGCGGCCCGGCGACGCGGACTACAACCTGGAGACCCAGAACAGGCCCTTCCTGCCCGGTCCCAGCGGCATCGGGATTCTCGTCCATGAGCTGGCCCACCAGTGGTTCGGCAACTCCGTCACCCCCAAGTCCTGGCGGGACATATGGCTCAGCGAGGGCTTCGCCGAGTACGCGGAGTGGCTCTGGGCCGAGTCCGAGGACGGAGTCCCGGCATCGCGCGCCTTCGACCGGGCGTACGCGGACGACGAGAACTGGGCCTTTCCGCCGGCCGAACCGCCCACCGCCGCCGACATCTCCGCGCGGCCGGTGTACGGGCGCGGCGCCATGGTGCTCCATCAGCTCCGACTGGCGGTCGGCGACGAGGAGTTCTTCGCGCTCGTACGCGGCTGGACACGGGCGCACCGGCACGGCAACGCGTCCACGGCCGACTTCACCACCTTCGCGCAGCGGCGGACGGACCGCGATCTGACGGCGCTCTGGGCGGCTTGGCTGTACGGCTCCGAGAAGCCGCCGCCGGACGAGTAGAAGCCGCATCAGGGCCCCGGGACACGCCAAAGGCCCCCGGCCGGCAGCCGGAGGCCCCTCGCACTCGCTCGGTCAGTGACCCGGAGAGTCAGTGACTCAGAGGTTGACGCCGAAGTCCGTGGCGATGCCCACGAGGCCCGAGGCGTAACCCTGGCCGACCGCGCGGAACTTCCACTCGGCGCCGTTGCGGTACAGCTCGCCGAAGACCATCGCGGTCTCGGTGGCGGCGTCCTCGCTCAGGTCGTAGCGCGCGATCTCGGTGCCACCGGCCTGGTTCACGATGCGGATGTACGCGTTGCGGACCTGGCCGAAGTTCTGGCTGCGGGTCTCGGCGTCGTAGATCGAGACGGGGAAGACGATCTTGTCGACGTCGGCGGGCAGGCCCGCCAGGTTGACGTTGATCGCCTCGTCGTCGCCCGCGCCCTCGCCGGTGCGGTTGTCACCGGTGTGGACGATGGTCTGGTCCGGCGTCGACTTGTTGTTGAAGAAGATGAAGTGGCTGTCGGAGACAACCTTTCCACCCGCGTTGACCGCGATCGCCGAGGCGTCGAGGTCGAAGTCCGTGCCGGTGGTGGAGCGGACGTCCCAGCCGAGGCCGACCGTGACAGCTGTCAGGCCCGGCGCCTCCTTGGTGAGCGAGACGTTGCCGCCCTTGGACAGGCTTACAGCCATGGGGATGGTCCCTTTCGTTGCTACGACTCTGTGCGGGCTTCTATCGGCTTCCGAAGCTACCGTCACCCGGCATAACGCAGAGAGAGGACCCAGAGGTTCCTTAACGCCTTTGATTTGTCTGTGCGGACACGGGACGATGAACACATGTCCGGGTCCCCGCACGTCATCCGCGGCTCCGTCTCCCTTCCGGAGGCCGAGCTCATGTGGCGTTTCTCGCGCTCGTCGGGACCTGGCGGGCAGCACGTCAACACCAGCGACTCGCAGGTGGAGCTCCGCTTCGACCTCGGTAGGACGGAGGCGCTGCCCGAGGTGTGGAAGGAGCGGGCGCTGGAGCGGCTCGGGAGCCGGCTGGTGGGCGGTGTCGTGACCGTACGGTCGTCCGAACACCGTTCGCAGTGGCGCAACCGCGAGACGGCCCTGGTCCGGATGGCCTCGCTCCTCGCCGAGGCGACGGCTCCGCCGCCGCGGCCGCGCCGGGCCACGAAGATCCCGCGGGGCATCAACGAGCGCAGGCTGCGCCAGAAGAAGCAGCGCGCGGAGACCAAGCGCGGGCGCAACGGCCGGGACTGGTCGTAGTCCGACACGGCGACGCCGACCCCGCGCCGCCGACGCAACGCTGACAGCTCGGCTCAGCTCCAGCCCCTCAGCCCTGCGCCAACTGCCGGTACTTCCCCCGGAAGTACGCCAGCGGCCCCACGTCCCCCGATCCCCCCGGCACGGCCGCCGTCAGCACCCGCCCCACGACCAGCGTGTGGTCGCCGGTCACGATCCGCTGCTCCGTACGGCACTCCAGCACCGTCAGCGCGCCGTCGATCAGCGGAGCCCCGCTCACCTCGCCGCGCCGGTACGACATGTCCTCGAAGAGCAGCCGGTCGCTGATCCGGCCCTTCATGGAGAAGCGCCCGGCGATCTGCACCTGGTTCTCGGAGAGCATCGACGCCGCCCACATCGGCTGCTCGTCCAGCAGGTCGTCCATCCGGGATCCGGTGCGCAGGCTCACCACCACCAGAGGTGGGTCCAGGGACACCGACATGAAGGAGGTGGCCGTCATCCCCGCGTCCGCGCCCTTCGGGCCGTCGTCCGGGTCGTACGCGGTGACCAGCACCACCCCGGCGGCCAGCCGGGAGAGCGCGGCACGGAACTCGTCGTTACTCACTCCCTCAGGATGGGGGACGGCCTCGGATGGGACGGCCTCGGTCTGCGGGGCGGTTGTCTTCTGCAGCACGGCGTCCACGCTAGCTCCGGCGGCGGCGGGCCCGCATCGGGCCACAGGACCAGCCGAGACCTAGGTCCCGCACGGTCCAGGGGCCTCGCGGCGCCCCGTGCGCCGTAGTGTGCGCTGGTAGTGCGCCCCGTCACGCGCCCCCTGCCGTACGACTCCGACCTCGATATTTGCGTTCATGAAAGCTCTGGAGCGCTCCCACGCCCCCACCCAACCCTCTTTCCTCTCATGTGACTTGGCTCACAGGGCCCAGGAATTGTTGACCCTGTGTACCGAGTGCACAGCTCGCTGTGATTCAGTGGCCGGGATACCGCATCAAGCGAGCCGATAAGAATTCTGGAGTTGCTGTCGAGGTCTCGGGGAGAGCGAACGATGGAGACCGAGTCGGAGCCGTACGTCCGCCTTGCGACCCTGCGGCAGCTGCATGACGTTGTCGGCGAGCTCAACACCGCGCGCAGCCTGGCCGACACCCTGCAGACAGTTGCCGACGGCATAGTCAAGGGTCTCGGCTACGAGCTGGCCTGCGTCAACCTCGTACAGCCCGACGGCGACCTGGTCGTCGCCGCCTTCTCGGGCAACGCCGCCGCCGAAGCGCTGATCACCGGACGCGTCGGCGCGCGCGCCTCCTGGGAACGCCGGCTCAGCATGGGCGAGACCTGGGGTGAGCTGCGGTACATACCCCACACCGAGGGCTGGATCCTGCTGGAGGACGACGTCCCGCAGTGGTACACCGAGGGACCCGATCCGCGCTTCGAGGACGAGTGGCACCCCCAGGACCGCCTCTACGCGCCCATGTACGCCCCTGGGGGCGGCCGGGAGCTCCTCGGGGTCATATC
This sequence comes from Streptomyces sp. NPDC057307, assembly GCF_042667665.1. Taxonomy (NCBI): domain Bacteria; kingdom Bacillati; phylum Actinomycetota; class Actinomycetes; order Kitasatosporales; family Streptomycetaceae; genus Streptomyces; species Streptomyces sp. NPDC057307. Next base: position 5,285 of record NZ_JBHUZM010000013.1, read on the forward strand.
CGTCGACCGACCGCGCGGCGGGCGCCGTCCGGGCCCCTGGGGGCGTGAGGCGCTCCAGATGTACGCCTCCCAGGCCGCCATTGCGATAAGCAACGCCCGCCTCAGAGCAAACATGCAGCGCGCGCTGGTCCGGCTGGAGCGTGAACAGCAGGCGCTGCGGGCCAGTGAGGAGTCCTTCCGGCAGGCGTTCGAGTACGCGCCCAGCGGGATGGCCATCGCCGAGATGGGCGGGGACCAGCACGGCAGGCTGCTCCGTACGAACGACGCGCTGTGCCGGCTGCTCGGCCGGTCCGCCTCCGCGATCCGCCGCTACGCCTTCTCCGACCTCGTCCACCCCGAGGACATCGGCACGCTGCTGCGCACCTCGGCCGAGGGCGGCCGCGCCGAACTGCGGCTGGCGCGGCGGGACAACACCTATGTGTGGGTGTCGCTGCGCAACTCGGTCGTCGCCGACACCACCGACGGCCCCCGCTTCCTCCTTACCCACGTCGAGGACATCGAGGAACGCAAGCGCAACGAGCTGCAGCTCGCGCACCGCGCCTCGCACGACTCCCTGACCGGCCTGCCCAACAGCGCCGAGCTGCGCGCCCGCCTCAGCGCCCGCCTCTGCGAGCGCCCGGGCGCGATATCGGTGCGGGAGACGGCGGTGCAGGCCGTGGACAAGGCCTTCGGCGGATACGAGGGCGAGTACGGCTCCGGCGTCGGCAACGGCGGCACGGGCAACGGCGGCGACGGCGGCTACGCCGAAGGCGGTTACGGCGGCGTCGTCCCGTACGGCCAGGGGCCCGGCTACAACGGGACCAGCGGCGCCGCGTACGCGCCCGTGCCCAGCTCCCCCGGCTCCGGCTACGGGCCGCCGTACGAGCCCTATGGGCCGTACGAGTCACCCTATGAGCCCTACGAGTCCTACGACGCGTACGGAGACCCCGTCGGCGAGCGCGCCTTCCACGGAGACGGCTTCGACCCGTCCTCCGCCGTCGCGCCCCTCGACCACCACGTGCACACCGTCGCGCCGGGCGCCGACCCCGACGACGGGAGCAAGGGCCTCGCCGTCCTCTTCTGCGATCTCGACGGTTTCAAGTCGATCAATGACCGTTTCGGCCATAACACCGGCGACGCCGTCCTCATCGAAGTCGCCCGTCGGCTCAACACCGGTGTGCGGGACGGCGACACCGTCGCGCGCCTCGGTGGCGACGAATTCGTTGTCCTGGCCGACGGCCTCGGCGCGACGGACGCCGCTGACCTGGCGGTTCGGCTGCGGAACGCGATCATCCCGCCCATCAGGGTGGACGGCAGGGCGGTCCGCGTGGGAGCCAGCTTCGGTATCGGCTGGGCGAGTTGCGGCATGACCGTCGAGGAAGTGCTCAAATCGGCGGACCAGCGGATGTACATCGAGAAGCGTTCGCGGAAAACGGTCCAGCGCCGGGCGGGATAACGTCGACGCTGTGCCGGGGCGCCGGGCCCGCCGTGTCCTATCTCTCTGTACGGCGGTTCACCGATGTCCACCGACGCGCCCCGATGTTCATCGGGGGATGGGGCAACCGCCCACTCCAGTCAAGGCCCGTCCGTATGCTTGCCCAATCGAGGTAGGCTCGGCCGGTCGGCGACGCTGGCGAGATGGTAAGGAGTGACCCAGGGATGACGGCCGGGAACAACGGCGCGAGTACGCCCGAGGACGACGATCCGTTCGGCTATCTGTACGAGGACGGACAGACGGCCGCAAACGGTGCGCAGGCCCGGCGCGGCGGCTACGGCTACCCAGGTCCAGCTTCCCAGCCCGGTGTGCCGAGGACGTCGTACAACCAGGTCAGGACCGTCGGCGAGCGTCAGTACGGCCAGGTCCCGCAGCAACAGCAGCCCTACGGGCAGCAGCCTCAGTACGGAGGCCAGCAGCAGTACGGCCAGCAGGCGCCGCACGGCCAGGCCCCCTACGGTCAGTCCCCCGACGCGCACTACGCGGCCCCCGAGGCCGGCGGTGCCGCCACCCGTACGGTTCCCGCCCAGCGGGGCGGCGGTGGCGGTCGCGGCAACGGCGGCGGACCCAACACGAAGGGCCTGCTGATCGGCGCTGTCGCCGTCGTGGCGGTCGTCGTGATCGGAATCACCGCCGCGCTGCTCACCAACGGCGACGACACCAAGAACGCGGACGGCGGCCCGACGGACGGCCCCACCACGGGCGAGACGGTGGCTCCGAGCGAGGACACCGAGAAGGACCCCGGCGCCGACAAGCCCGTCGAACTCCCGAAGCAGGACGCGGCGACGCTCCAGCTCGGGGCGCCGGCGGTGCTGGCGAAGGACATCAAGGGCGCGAAGGGCGCGGACGGCGCGTACGTGATGTTCAACGGGCCCGGCGGGTCCGCGAGTTGGACGGTCGACCTGCCGGAGGCCGGCGAGTACACGCTGTTCATCACCTACGGCGTACCGGGCAAGGACGCCAAGACGTCGCTCACGATCAACGGCCAGACCCCGCGATCGGTGAACATGGCGAACTTCGCCCAGGCGAAAGAGGGTGACTGGGAGAAGGGCTGGACCACCACCTTCGCCTACGTCAACCTCAGCAAGGGCAGCAATACGCTGAAGCTGTCGTGCGAGACGGGCGACCAGTGCGAGGCCATTCTCGACCAGGTGTCGCTGGAGAAGGGCAAGGCGAAGGGCTGAGGCCCTTCCCCGTCCGTCCTGTTCTCCTTGCCGCCCTCCCCGTGTAACGGGGCGGCTCCCTCAGCCGCTGATCACCTTCAGGAACGCCGCCACCGTCCCGGTCATCGCCTCGCGAGCCGGGACGAGGTATTTCCGGGGGTCGACCGTCTTCGGGTCGGCCGCCAGGTAGGCGCGGGCGGCGCCGGTGAACGCCGTGTTCAGGGCCGTACCGACGTTGATCTTGACCATGCCCGCAGCGACCGCCTGCCGGATCTCCGCGTCGGGGACGCCGGAGGAGCCGTGCAGCACCAGCGGGACCGGGACGGCCCGGCGCAGCGCGCCGATCAGTTCGTGGTCCAGGGCGGCGGTGCGGTCGGTCATCGCGTGTGAGGACCCGACGGCGACGGCCAGCGCGTCGACGCCGGTGTCGCGTACGTACGCGACGGCCTCGGCCGGGTCCGTACGGACGCCGGGGGCGTGGGCGCCGAGGGGCGGTTCGCCGTCCTTGCCGCCGACCTTGCCGAGTTCGGCCTCGATCCAGATGCCGCGCGCGTGGCCCCAGGCGACGGCGTCGGCGGTGGTGGCGACGTTCGCGTCGTAGGCCAGTTTCGACGCGTCGAACATCACCGAGCTGAAGCCCTCACCGTCGGCGGCGCGCAGCAGGTCCGCCGATTCGACGTGGTCGAGGTGGAGCGAGAGCGGGGCGTCGGACGCGCGGGCGACGGCGGCGGTGGCGGCGGCGATGGCCGTGAGCCGGCCGCCGTGGAACTTCACGGCGTTCTCGGAGATCTGGAGGATCGCGGGGCTGCCCGCCCGTTCGGCGCCGGCGGCGATCGCCTCGGCGTGCTCCAGGGTGATGACGTTGAAGGCGGCGATGCCGTGTCCGCCGGCCCTTGCCGCCGAGACGAGTTCACCGGTGGTGACGAGTGGCATGTGACCCCTGTTCCGACTGTTCCGACAGCTTGAAGTGCTTGAAGTGCTTGAGGTGCCTGAAGTGCTTGCCCTGTTCCGACTGCTTCAACTACTGGACTGTTCCGTCACGGCGACCTGCGGCAGCAGCTCCGCGTACGCCTCGTGGTCGAACTCGCCCGCCGCCGGCGCCAGGACCGTCGCCGTGGCCAGCGCGACCGCCCTCGCGAGCCTCTCGGGCCACGGCAGCCGCTCCACGAGCCCCGACAGCAGCCCGGCCACCGCGGAGTCGCCCGCGCCCGTCGGATTGCCCCGTACGGCCTTCGGCGGGGCCGCCCGCCACGACCCGTCCGGGGTCGCGGCGAGCATCCCGGCGGCGCCGAGCGACGCGATCACGGCGCGCCCGCCGCGCCTGCGCGCGTCCCGGGTCGCGCGCAGCGGCTCGCGTGAGCCGGTGAGCTGGGCGAGTTCGTCGGCGTTGGGCTTCACGAGGTCGGGCCGGGCGGCGATGCCCCGGCGCAGCGGTTCGCCGCTGGTGTCGAGCAGGACGGGCAGGCCCGCGGCCCGCGCGAGGCGTACGAGTTCGGCGTACGCGCCCACGTGGATGCCGGGCGGCAGGCTGCCGCACAGCGCCACGGCGTCCGCGCGTGCGACGAGTCCTTCGTAGGAGGCGAGGAACGCGGCCCACTCGGCGGCCGTGACGGTCGGGCCGGGCTCGTTCAGCTGCGTCGTGTCGCCGGTCGCCTCGTCCACGACGGCGATGGTGCGGCGGGTGGTACCGGCGACGGACACGAGCGCGTCGGCCGGCCGCTCGGCGGCGAGCAGCTCGCGCAGCGCGTCCCCGGTCCGCCCGCCGGCGAACCCGGTCACCACGGTCTCGTGCCCGAGCGCGGCCAGCACCCGGGCGACGTTGACGCCCTTGCCCCCGGGCCGCTCGGAGACCTCGGCGACACGGTTGGTGGCGTGCGGGGTCAGGGCGGCGGTGCGGTAGGTGATGTCGAGGGCGGTGTTGAGGGTGACGGTGAGAATCATGCGCCGTGCCGCCTCCCTCGGGGCCGTCCGTCGGCGGGCGGCCCCACGCCGCCCGCTCCGTACCGGCCCTGATCATGCCAAACGGGAAGCGGGCGGCCTAGGCCGTGGCCCCGACCGCCCACCGACCGACCGACCGACGGCAGCCCTGCGGCCACCCCCGGCCGTTCCGCGTCGATCGCGTCAGCGCCCGCCCAACCCGCCGGCCCCTCAGCCCAGTTGGGGCCTGATCACCCATTCGCCCCGGCGCAGGACGCCGGTCACCGCGAAGTCCGAGTCCAGGATCACCAGGTCCGCGTCCTTGCCCGGCTCCAGGGAGCCCACCCGGTCGTACACACCCAGCAGCTTCGCCGGATTCGCGGAGATCGCGCGGACGATGTCGGTCACCGGGAGGCGGTCGATCGTCGCCGCGCGGTGGAAGGCGGTGTCCAGGGTGAGCGTGGAGCCCGCGATCGAGCCGCCCACCGCGAGCCGTGCGACGCCGTCCTTGACCTCGACCTCCAGCGGGCCGAGCTGGTAGACGCCGTCGCCGAAACCGGCCGCGTCCATCGCGTCCGTGATGAAGGCGACCCGGTCCGCGCCCGCGCGGTGGAACGCCAGCTCCAGGGCCGCCGGATGGAGATGTGTGCCGTCGTTGATCAGCTCGACGGTGACCCGCTCGTCCTCCAGCAGCGCGGCGATGGGCCCCGGTGCGCGGTGACCGAGCGGCGGCATCGCGTTGAACAGGTGCGTCGCGACGGTCGCGCCCGCGTCGATGGCCTCGACGGTCTGCTCGTACGTCGCGTCGGTGTGCCCGATCGCGGCGATCACGCCGTGCTCGACCAGCAGCCGTACGGAGTCGATGCCGCCCGCCAGTTCGGTCGCGAGGGTCACCATTCGCGCCGTGCCACGGGCCGCGTCGAGGAGCTTGCGGACCTCCGCCGGGTCCGGGTCGCGCAGCAGCACCTCGCTGTGCGCGCCCTTGCGGCACGGCGAGATGAACGGGCCCTCGAAGTGGATGCCGGCCAGGTCGCCCTGCTCGACCAACTCCGAGAGGAACCCGGCGCGCTGGGCGAGGAAGTCCATCTCGCCGGTGACCGTGGAGGCGACGAGCGTGGTGGTGCCGTGCTCCTGGTGCGTACGGACGCCCTTGAGGACCTCGTCCGCGCTGCCCGAGGTGAAGGACGCGCCGCCGCCGCCGTGGTTGTGCATGTCCACGAAGCCGGGCACCAGCCAGTGGCCGGTCAGGTCGAGAGTCTCGGAGCGGGAGCCGGACTCGGCCGCCTCTCCTCCTACGGAGGCGCCCACGGAGGCGATCCGGCCTGTCTCGACCCTCACCCGGCCGTTCTCCACCACCCCGGTCGGCAGCACCACCCGGGCACCGGTGAGAACCGTACTTTCGGCGTGTGCGGCCATCAGGCGGCTACCTCCGTGGAGAGAAGATCCCAGGCGAGCAGCCCCGCGCCCAGGCATCCGGCGGTGTCCCCGAGGGCCGCCGGGACGATCTCGGGCAGCTTCTGGAACGTGATCCGCTCCTCGACCGCGGCCCTCAGGGGTGTGAACAACGTTTCCCCGGCCTCGGCGAGACCGCCACCGATGATCAGCCTTCGGGGGTCGAGCAGCGTGAGCGCGGTGACGAGCCCCGCGGCGATCGCGTCGACCGCGTCCGCCCAGACCGCCTCGGCCCTCGGGTCGCCCGACGCGACGGCCTTCGCGCAGTCGGCCGCGTCGGCCTCGGGATCGCCGCTCGCCGCCGCCCACGCCCGGGTCACGGCCGCGGCCGACCCGAGCGTCTCCATACAGCCCTGCTGCCCGCAGTTGCACCGGGGGCCGCCGGGCCGGACCACCACATGCCCGATCTCGCCCGCCCAGCCGTGCGCGCCCGCCTCTATGGCGCCGTTGATGCCGATGGCGCCCGCGATGCCGGTGCCCAGCGGTACGAAGAAGAACCGGTCCGAGCCCTTGCCCGCGCCGATCCGCCCCTCGGCGAGCCCGCCGCTGCGTACGTCGTGCCCGAGCGCGACCGGTACGCCGCCCAGCCTGGCGGCCAGCAGCTCCCGCAGCGGTACGTCGTGCCAGCCGAGGTTCGTCGCGTACAGCACGATTCCGCGCTCGGCGTCGATGATGCCCGGTACCGCCACTCCCGCGGCGACCGCGCTCTCGCCGAAGTGCTCGATGCCGTAGGCGCGCAGATCAGCCGCGAAGCCGAGGACGGTCTCGACGATCGCGTCGGGGCCGCGCTCCCTGCCGGTGGCCCGGCGCGCTTCGTACAGCAGCGCGCCGTCCGTCCCGACCAGGGCGGCCTTCATACCGGTGCCGCCCACATCCAGGGCGATGACGTGTCTCACGAGCGCATTCTCGCGCGAAAACCCAAGAAAGGTCTAGTCCACTGTGCGGGATTGTTGCCAGACCATACAAAGCCTTCGTCAAACCTCCGGGTAACAGGAAGTTGCCGAAGCGATACGGGGCTGGTGTAGACCGTCGACAGCGCATGGTGGAAAATCGCAGCTCGTCTACGCAGGACGTCGCGGGGAACCGACGGTTGCCGACCGGGGACCGACTGGGACGGAAAACGCCGTTGAGACGGCCGAGCGAATACAAGGGTGGGAAAAGAGCTGTGCAGCAGCGCTTCCTGGGGCATACCGCGGCGATAGCCGCACTGGGCATGACGATGGCGCTGAGCGGCTGCGGCAGCTCCAGCGGGTCAGGTGACGTCACCCTGAAAGTCGTCGCGGCGGACTACGGCAACAGTGCCGCCAACAGCTCGGAGAAGTACTGGAACAGCCTGGCCAAGGAGTTCGAGTCCAAGAACCCGGGCATCAAGGTCGACGTGGACGTCCGTTCCTGGAAGACCGTCGACGCCGACGTGGCGAAGATGGTCAGGGACGGCAAGGCGCCCGACATCGCGCAGATCGGCGCCTACGCCGACTACGTGAAGAAGGAAGAGCTGTACAGCGCGGACGAGCTGCTCTCCATCCCCACGCAGGCGAACTTCCTCTCCCGCTTCGCCGACGCCGGAAAGGTCGACCAGACCCAGTACGGAATGCCGTTCGTCGCCAGCACGCGGCTGCTGTTCTACAACAAGGGCCTCTTCGCGGCGGCCGGTCTCGACGCGCCGAAGGACTGGGACGACATCAAGTCGGACGCCGAGGCGCTCAAGGAGCAGGACGTACCGACCCCGTTCGCTCTCCCGCTCGGCGCCGAGGAGGCGCAGGCCGAGACGATGATGTGGATGCTCAGCGGTGGCGGCGGCTACACGGACGCGGTCGACGGCTCGTACGCGGTCGACTCGGACACGAACATCCAGACCTTCCAATGGCTCCAGAAGGAGCTGGTCGGCAAGGGCCTCACCGGCCCCGTACCGCCCGGTGAACTGGACCGCGCCGATGCCTTCAAGGCGTTCACGAGCGGCGACGTCGGCATGCTCAACGGGCACCCGACGATGATGCAGGAGGCCGAGAAGGCCGGCATCGAGCTGGGGATGGTGCCGCTGCCCGGCGTCAACGGCAAGTCCAAGGCGACGATGGGTGTCGCCGACTGGATCATGGCCTTCAAGCAGCCCGGCCACCGCGAACAGGCGGGCAGGTTCCTCGACTTCACTTTCGAGGACAAGAACGTCATGGACTTCGTCGGGCAGTACGACCTCCTGCCGGTCACCTACAGCGCCTCCGAGACGATGGTGGCGGACGACGAGCACAAGGAACTGCGCCAGTTCCTGGAGGCGCTGCCGACGGCCGAGCTGTATCCGTTCGGCAAGACGTCGTGGGCGGGTGTCAGCGACGACATCAAGAAGAACATCGGCAAGACGGTGCAGCCCGGCGCGGTGCCGTCGGAGATCCTGGCGAGGATCGGCCGGGACGCGACGACGGCGGAGAACGCCGAGTAGCGTGTCAGTCCTATGACCGCACCCGAAGGCACGTCGCGCGAAGAGCACGAGCAGCGCGCCGAGCACGGTGAGCACGAGGGGCACGGTCCCGCCGGACGGTCGGAACTGACCGAGCGGGACCGTGCCGTCCTCGCCGTGGAACGGCGTTCGTGGCCCGGCCCCGGCGCCAAGGAGCGCGTCATACGGGAGCGGCTGGGCATCTCGCCGACCCGCTACTACCAACTGCTCGGCGCGCTCATCGACGACCCGCTGGCCCTCGCCCACGACCCGGTGACGGTCAACCGCCTGCGCCGGATCAGGGACGCCCGCCGCGCCCGCCGCTGAGCGGGGAGTTCACGCCCCTCGGGGGGCTCACACGGATAGGGTCGGAGCATGGGCAGCCACCCGAACCCCCTGCCGACCCCCGTCACCTCCGCCGGCGCCGACGGCCTGGCCGCGCTACTCGCCCGGCCCGGGAAAGCCGTCGTCGCGCTCGACTTCGACGGCACGCTCGCCGAGATCGTCCCCGACCCCGAACAGGCCCGCGCGCACCCCGGCGCGGTCCCCGCACTCGTCGCCCTCGCCCCGCACGTCGCGTCCGTCGCGGTGATCACCGGCCGCCCGGCGGGTGTCGCGGTGCGGTACGGCGGCTTCGCCGGCGTACCCGGCCTGGAGCACCTCGTGGTGCTGGGCCACTACGGCGCGGAGCGCTGGGACGCGGTCAGCGGCACCGTACGCACCCCGGCCCCGCACCCCGGAGTCGCGGCCGCCCGCGCCGAACTCCCCGGACTCCTCGAACGGTTCGAGGTCTGGCGCGGCACCTGGATCGAGGAGAAGGGCCAGGCGGTCGCCGTCCACACCCGCCGTGCCACGGACCCCCAGGGCGCCTTCGACGCCCTGCGCGCCCCCCTCGCCGACCTGGCGGAGCGCCACGGTCTGATGCTCGAACCGGGCCGCCTCGTCCTGGAGTTGCGCCCGCCGGGCATGGACAAGGGTGTCGCCCTGGAGAGTTACGTCCGCGAGGTCGGCGCCGAGACGGTCGTGTACGGCGGCGACGACCTGGGCGACCTCCCGGCCTTCGCCGCGGTCGACGCCCTGCGCGCGGACGGCCATCCGGGCCTGCTGCTGTGCAGCGGTACGGGAGAGGTCCCCGAACTCGCCGAGAAGGCCGACCTGGTGCTGCCGGGCCCGGCGGCGCTGATCGACTTCCTCGCGTCCGTGGCGGACCGCCTCTGAGGGCCTCCGCCGCCCGGAAACGCGGGCGACACCGGGCGTTCGGCTCCCGCATCATGGTCGTTCGGTGTGAGCGGGGGCGAGGTTCGATGGACGACGACCGGATGGACGAGCGGATACGGGCGACGCTGGTGCTGCTGCACGAGGCGCGGGAGCTGTCGATCGAGGATCCCCGGCGCGAGCGGCTGGAGCGGGCGGCGAGCGGGCTTTTCCGGGACGGGCGGCGCAAGCGCCGGTCCGCCACGCGCGGAGCCCGCGCGGCGGCGGACGCCGAGATCCAGGCCGGCACCGTCATGGGCGCGCCGGACCGGACGATGGACGCGCCCCTGCCGGATGCCCAGGGCGAGCGCGACGTCGGTGAGTTGACCCGCCCCCAGCGCTGCTACGTCTGCAAGGACCACTACCGGCGGATCCACCACTTCTACCACCGCCTCTGCCCCGACTGCGCCCGCGACAACCTCGCCCGGCGCGGCGCCCGCACCGACCTGACCGGGCACCGCGCGCTGCTGACCGGCGGGCGCGTCAAGATCGGGTACCAGCTGGCACTGATGCTGCTGCGCGACGGCGCCGACCTCACGGTGACCACCCGCTTCCCCCAGGACGCGGTACGGCGCTTCGCGGCGGCCCCCGACGCCGCCGACTGGTGGGACCGGCTGCGCGTCGCCGCGCTCGACCTGCGCGACCCCCGGCAGGTGCTCGCCTTCACCGACCATCTGCTGGCCGAGGCACGGCCGTTGGACATCCTGATCAACAACGCGGCCCAGACGCTGCGCCGTTCACCGCGCGCCTACTCCGCCCTGGCCGCCGCCGAGAGCGCACCGCCGCGCGCCGCGCTGCCCGCCGTCTGGACGGCCCCCGGCTTCGCCGTACCCGGCACGGGGAACGCCGAGCTGGCGGCCCGGTCCTGGACCGCCGGACTCGTCCCCCGTACGAAAACCTCGGCCACCGCCGTACTGCCGACCCCGGACGAGGCCGGGCTGCTCACCGAGACCGCCGCCGAGAACTCCTGGACCGCCCAGCTCGGCGACATCGACCCGGCCGAGATGCTGGAGGTCCAACTCGTCAACGCGGTGGCCCCGTTCCTGCTCGCCGACCGGCTGCTGCCGCTGCTCACGGCGTCACCGCACCCACGGCGGTATCTGCTCAACGTGTCAGCCGTGGAAGGGCAGTTCACCGTCCACCGGAAGACGAGCGACCACCCGCACACCAACATGGCCAAGGCCGCCCTCAACATGCTCACCCGCACCAGCGCCGCCGACCTGGCCACGCGGGGCATCCACGCGTGCAGCGTCGACACCGGCTGGGTCACCGACGAGAAACCCCTGCCAGCCAGGGAGCGCCACGCCGCCACCGGCTGGCGCCCGCCGCTGGACATCGTGGACGGCGCCGCCCGCGTCTACCACCCGATCGTGCAGGGCCAGGCGGGCAGCCCGGTCCACGGCGTACTGCTCAAGGACTACCGGCCCGTCGACTGGTAGCCCACGCGTGCCCTCACAACGCGCGCAGCGCGTCCAACTGGTCCAGGAACCACCGCTGCGGCGGCAGCGCCGTCGCGGCGGCGGCCAGGCGTTTCGTGCGAGCCGCCCGGTCGTCGGTGTCCATCGTCAGGGCCTCGTGCAGCGCCGCCGCCGTGGCCGTCACGTCGTACGGGTTCACCACCAGCGCGTCCTCGCCCAGCTCCTCGTACGCGCCCGCCTCGCGCGACAGCACCAGCGCGCAGCCGCTCTCCGAGAGGACCGGGATCTCCTTCGCGACCAGGTTCATGCCGTCGCGGATCGGGTTCACCAGCGCCACGTCCGCGAGGCGGTACGAGGCGAGTGAGCGGGCGAAGTCGTCCTTGACGTGCAGCATCACGGGCGTCCAACCGGGCGTGCCGAACTCGGAGTTGATCTCGTCGGCCACCTCCTGCACCCGCGCCGTGTACGCGCGGTAGACCGCGAGGTCCTGCCGGGACGGGTAGGCGAACGCCACATGCGTGACCCGCTCACGCCACTCCGGCCGGTCGGTCAGCAACTGCCGGTAGGCGAGCATGCCGCGCACGATGTTCTTCGACAGCTCCGTGCGGTCCACCCGCACGATCGCCTTGCGGGGCGCCCCGTCGTGCTCACCGATCTGCTCGCGCAGCTCGGCCAGCCGCTCGTCCACGTCGGGCCGGTTCGCCCGCTCGCGCAGGAAGTCCGCGTCGGCGCCGAGGCCGTGCACGCCGATCCGCGTCTTGCCGGTGCCGCCCAGCAGTTCCGTACAGCAGGCGGTGAAGGCGTCCGCCCAGCGGTGGGTGTGGAACGCGGCGCGGTCGGCGCCGAGGATGCCGCGCAGGAGCTGGCGCCCGATGTCGTCGGGCAGCAGCCGGTAGTAGTCGACCGGGGCCCACGGCGTGTGCCAGAAGAGCCCGATGCGCAGATCGGGCCGCAGGGCCCGGAGCATGCCGGGCACCAGGGCCAGGTGGTAGTCCTGGATCAGTACGGCCGCGCCGTCGCCCGCCTCGTCGGCCAGGGCCTCCGCGAAAGCGCGGTTGTACGTCTCGTACGACGCCCACTGCTCCCGGAACTCCGTGCCGAAGGCCGGCTCCAGCGGGGTCTGGTAGAGCAGATGGTGGACGAACCAGAGCGTGGAGTTCGCGACGCCGTTGTACGCGTCCGCGTAGACCTCCGACGGGATGCCGAGCATCCTGACGCGCTGTCCGCCCGTGTCGGCGGTGTCGAGCCGGCCGTCGGTGCGCCGTACGGCCTCGCGGTCGCCGTCGCCGAGCGCCGCGCACACCCACACGGCGTCGGTGTCGGGTCCGATGGCGGAGAGGCCGGAGACGAGACCGCCGCCGCCGCGCCCGGAGGTCAGCGTGCCGTCCTCGCCGAGCGTGTACGAGACGGGGCCGCGATTGGAAGCGACAAGAACCTGGGCGGCGTGCTCGGAGACCATGTGCCGAAACCTAGCCCGTCGCGGAAACGCTCAAACGTACGGTTCCGGTCGGCGTGGATCAGCCACGCCCCCGGCCACGGGCCGCCGCCAGCGCCACCACCCCGGCGCCGACGAGGGCGAGGGCCATGCCGCCCAGCAGCCAGAGCTGTTCCGTGGTCAGGGTCACCGTGTTCATCACCATGCCAGGCAATATAGGCAAATCATACGAATAGACCGGTGGTGCCACGCGGCTCCTGGGCCGGTCGTGTCCTCGATCGCCGGAAGATCGCCGGCAGATCAACCGGCCCGGCCCGCTGAATCCGTACCGGGGCGCCCCTCAAGCCGCCCGCCGCATCCCTCACGCCACCCGGCGCACCCCTCAAGCCGCCCGGCGCGCCGCGTACTCCCTGATCTCCCGCATCGGCGGCCGCTCCTCCGTGTCCACCGCGTGCGTACGCGGCTCGAAGCCCCCCTCGCCCCGCTCGAACTGCGTCAGCGCCGGCCGCACCAGATGCCCCCGCGACAGCCGCAGCTGCGCCGTCCGGTAGATCGCCGCCGCCATCCGCCCCAGCGCCTGGCTGTCCTGGTGGCGGTGTCTGCGCACCCCGACGTCGACCTGGCCCAGCGCGTCCAGCCCCACCGTGTGCAGCGCGTCCACCAGCAGGCCCAGCTCCACCCCGTACCCCACGGGGAACGGCAGCCGCTCCAGCAGTGAGCGCCGTACCGCGTACTCGCCGCCCAGCGGCTGCACGAACCCCGCCAGCAGCGGCCAGTGCAGATTCAGCAGCGGACGCGCCACCAGTTCGGTCACCCGGCCGCCCTGCCCCGGATCGTCGCCGAGCGGGCGGTCGTACATCGCCTTCACGAACCGCACGTCCGGCTCGGTGAGCAGCGGCCCCACGACCCCCGACACGAAATCCGCCGAGAAGTCCTTCAGATCCGCGTCCACGAAACAGACGATGTCGCCGCTCGTCACCAGCAGCGAGCGCCACAGCACCTCGCCCTTGCCCGGCACCGCCGGCAGCCTCGGCAGGATGTCGTCCCGGTGCACCACCCGCGCCCCGGCGGCCGCCGCGACCTCCCCCGTGCGGTCGGTCGAGCCCGAGTCGATCACCACCAGCTCGTCGACGAGCGGCGCCGGGCCCGCCATCAGTTCACGGCGGATCACGGAGACGATCCGGCCGACCGTGGTCTCCTCGTTCAGGGCCGGGAGCACCACGCTGACCTGCGCACCCTGCTTGGCGGCGACCAGCCGGTCGACCGGCCGGTCCGCCGCCGACCAGGACCGCCGGGCCAGCCAGCGCTCCACCTCTTGCAGCACGTGATCTCCATCTCGCGGATCGGACGAAGGGCTCAACCGTCCAGGGGTTCGGTTACAGTCTTGAACAACGCGGATGACCGTCGCATGTCGGGGGTCGTCACGCTGACAATCGAATACCGCTCATCCAGAGGGGCAGAGGGAACGGCCCGTTGAAGCCCCGGCAACCCTCCCGCCGACCGCGAGGTCATGGTGGGGAAGGTGCCAATTCCGTCTTGCGGCGAGATGCGTCGCGAGGAAGATGAGGAAAGGGCCTCGCCTTCATGGCTGTGCAGACTGTTCACGAATCCGACAACATCGCCGCCTCCGGCACCACTGACGCCCCCGTGGATCTCGGACCCGCCGCCGCCCTCTCGTGCCGCGAATGCGGGGAACGCTTCGAACTCGGCCCGATCTTCGCCTGTCAGAGCTGTTTCGGCCCGCTCGAAGTGGCCTACGACCTGCCGACCGACGGCCCCGACGAGCTGAAGAAGCGCATCGCCGCCGGACCCGACAACATCTGGCGTTACGCCCCGCTGCTGCCCGTCCCCGCCGACGTGGCGTCGAAGCCGAACATCAACCCCGGCTTCACCAAGCTCGTCAGGGCCGACAACCTCGCCCGTGAGCTGGGCGTCACCGGCGGCCTGTACGTGAAGGACGACTCCGGCAACCCGACGCACTCCTTCAAGGACCGCGTCGTCGCCATCGCCGTCGAGGCGGCCCGTGCCTTCGGCTTCACCACGCTCTCCTGCTCCTCCACCGGCAACCTCGCGGGCGCCGTCGGCGCCGCCGCGGCGCGCGCCGGCTTCCGCTCCTGCGTCTTCATCCCGCACGACCTGGAGCAGGGCAAGGTCGTCATGGCCGCGATCTACGGCGGCGAACTCGTCGGTATCGAGGGCAACTACGACGACGTCAACCGCTTCTGCTCCGAGCTGATCGGCGACCCGCTGGGCGAGGGCTGGGGCTTCGTCAACGTCAACCTCCGCCCGTACTACGGGGAGGGCTCCAAGACCCTCGCGTACGAGATCTGCGAGCAGCTCGGCTGGGAGCTGCCCGACCAGCTCGTCATCCCGGTCGCGTCCGGCTCGCAGCTGACGAAGATCGACAAGGGGCTCAAGGAGCTGATCGCGCTCGGCCTGGTCGAGGACAAGCCGTACAAGATCTTCGGCGCGCAGGCCGAGGGCTGTTCGCCGGTGTCGGTCGCCTTCAAGGCCGGCCACGACGTCGTACGGCCGCAGAAGCCGGACACGATCGCCAAGTCGCTGGCGATCGGCAACCCGGCCGACGGCCCGTACGTCCTGGACATCGCCCGCCGCACGGGCGGCGCCGTGGAGGACGTGAACGACGAGCAGATCGTGGACGCGATCAAGCTGCTCGCCCGGACCGAGGGGATCTTCGCCGAGACGGCGGGCGGGGTGACCGTGGGCGTGACGCGCAAGCTCATCGAGGCGGGTCTGCTCGACCCGGCGCTCACGACGGTCGTGCTGAACACCGGTGACGGGCTCAAGACGCTGGACGCGGTGGCCGCGACGTCGCAGGCGACCGCGACGATTCCGCCGAGCCTCGACGCGTTCCGTGACGCGGGCCTGGCGCGTTGAGCCTCTCACCAACCCGCTACTTCTCGGAAGGCAGAAACCGATGAGCGTGAACGTCCGCATCCCCACCATCCTCCGTACGTACACCGGTGGGAAGGCCGAGGTTCCGGCCGAGGGCGCGACCCTCTCCCAGGTCATCGAGTCCCTGGAGACGAACCACCCGGGCATCGCCGCCCGCGTCCTGGACGACCAGGGCAAGCTCCGGCGCTTCGTCAACGTGTACGTGAACGACGACGACGTCCGCTTCGAGCAGGGCCTGGAGACGGCCACTCCGGACGGCGCCGGCATCTCGATCATCCCGGCGGTCGCCGGCGGCTGAACAGCACGCACGGTGAACGGTGTTGCCCCCTCCGCAAGAGAAGCGGAGGGGGCAATTCCATGAGGTTGAACGCGGTACAGTTGGGGTAGCCCCGCCGCCGATCTTGCCGCGACTGTGCCCCGCGCATATGAGTTCGCGACAAGATGCGGTCGAAGTGTGGACGCTGTTTGCGCGGTTCCTTGCGCTTTGCCCGGCCCGACTTGCCCTGGTAGCCCGGCAATTCACCTCTTTGCGTGTTCCGCCATGCCCAGAATTCTCGTCCGATTGACCTGTTGCAGAGGGCAGTTGGGCAGATACATTCAGCCGCGGTCGACGCGTTCCGGCGCGAAGTGCGGTCCCGCGCAGGGGCCAGTAATAGGGGAGTTAGGCATGGCTCAGGGCACCGTCAAGTGGTTCAACGCGGAGAAGGGCTACGGCTTCATCGCGGTCGACGGTGGTGCGGATGTTTTCGTCCACTACAGCGCGATCCAGATGGACGGCTACCGCACCCTTGAAGAAGGTCAGCGAGTTGAGTTCGAGATCTCGCAGGGCCAGAAGGGTCCGCAGGCGGACATGGTCAAGCTCGCCGTCTGATTCCGGCGCGATCGGCCAACGACGCACTCACGCATGAGGGGCCCGTATCCCGGCAAGGGGTACGGGCCCCTCACGCGTGCGCGTGCGGCTGTGGGACGTACGCGCGCGGCTGTGGGAGGGGTCGTGGTCACTCGGGAGTCGCTTGCACTCTCGGGGGTCGAGTGCTAATCATTGGCGTTAGCACTCTGCTAGTGAGAGTGACAACTTATGGACCGGGTCAGCGAGGCCCGGGAGCCTGTGGGGCAAGGAACCGCAAGGCTCTCAGGCCGTCCGTCGCGGGCGCCGACACGGTCCGGAGAATCCACCCCCTGTCCGGGAGGACCACTTCACATGGCCAAGATCATCGCGTTCGACGAGGAGGCACGGCGCGGTCTCGAGCGCGGGATGAACCAGCTCGCCGACGCCGTCAAGGTCACCCTTGGCCCCAAGGGCCGAAACGTCGTCCTCGAGAAGAAGTGGGGCGCCCCCACGATCACCAACGATGGTGTTTCCATCGCCAAGGAGATCGAGCTCGAGGACCCGTACGAGAAGATCGGCGCCGAGCTGGTCAAGGAAGTCGCCAAGAAGACGGACGACGTCGCCGGTGACGGTACGACCACCGCGACCGTCCTGGCCCAGGCCCTGGTCCGCGAGGGCCTGCGCAACGTGGCCGCCGGCGCCAACCCGATGGCCCTCAAGCGCGGTATCGAGAAGGCCATCGAGGCCGTCTCCGGTGCCCTCCTTGAGCAGGCCAAGGACGTGGAGACCAAGGAGCAGATCGCTTCGACGGCCTCCATCTCCGCCGCCGACACCCAGATCGGCGAGCTCATCGCCGAGGCGATGGACAAGGTCGGCAAGGAAGGCGTCATCACCGTCGAGGAGTCGCAGACCTTCGGGCTCGAGCTTGAGCTCACCGAGGGCATGCGCTTCGACAAGGGCTACATCTCGGCGTACTTCGCCACCGACATGGAGCGTATGGAGGCGTCGCTCGACGACCCGTACATCCTGATCGTCAACTCCAAGATCGGCAGCGTCAAGGACGTTCTGCCGCTCCTGGAGAAGGTCATCCAGTCGGGCAAGCCGCTGCTGATCATCGCCGAGGACGTCGAGGGCGAGGCGCTCTCCACCCTCGTCGTCAACAAGATCAAGGGCACCTTCAAGTCCGTCGCCGTCAAGGCCCCGGGCTTCGGTGACCGCCGCAAGGCGATGCTGAACGACATCGCCATCCTCACGGGCGGCACGGTCATCTCCGAGGAGGTCGGCCTCAAGCTGGAGAACGCCGGTCTCGACCTGCTGGGCCGTGCCCGCAAGGTCGTCATCACCAAGGACGAGACCACCATCGTCGACGGTGCCGGTGACAGCGAGCAGGTCGCCGGTCGCGTGAGCCAGATCCGCGCCGAGATCGAGAACTCGGACTCGGACTACGACCGCGAGAAGCTCCAGGAGCGCCTCGCGAAGCTGGCCGGCGGCGTGGCCGTCATCAAGGCCGGCGCCGCGACCGAGGTCGAGCTCAAGGAGCGCAAGCACCGCATCGAGGACGCGGTGCGCAACGCCAAGGCCGCCGTCGAGGAGGGCATCGTCGCCGGTGGTGGCGTGGCTCTGCTCCAGGCCGGTTCGGTGTTCGAGAAGCTTGAGCTCGAAGGCGACGAGGCGACGGGTGCGAACATCGTCAAGCTCGCGCTGGAGGCTCCGCTCAAGCAGATCGCCGTCAACGGTGGTCTCGAGGGTGGCGTCATCGTCGAGAAGGTCCGCAACCTGCCGATCGGTCACGGCCTCAACGCCGCGACCGGCGAGTACGTGGACATGATCGCCGAGGGCATCATCGACCCCGCGAAGGTCACGCGTTCCGCGCTGCAGAACGCGGCGTCCATCGCGGCGCTGTTCCTCACCACCGAGGCCGTCATCGCCGACAAGCCGGAGAAGGCCGGCGCCGGCGGCGCGCCGGGCGGCATGCCGGGCGGTGACATGGACTTCTGATCCTGAGGGATCGGCGGTTCATGGCGTAGCTCGCAGTTGCGCACATGTACGAACCGAGGGCGGCACTCCCGAGAGGGGGTGCCGCCCTCGGGGCGTTCGGGGCGGTCGCGCCGGGTTACGGCAGCACCGGGCTGAGGACGGAGATCGCACCGAGCAGGGTGAAGCCCCCGGCGAGGAGGACCATCAGGAGCACGCGGGGGACCTCCAGGAGCAGTGGGGTCACCGACGCCTTGCGCTCCGGGTTCCTCGGGTCGTAGGCGACTTCGATGGTGTTGGCGTGGAGGCCGCTGCGGTACTCGTGCGCGTTGCCCTCGGCATCCGTGAACGCGTACACCGACTTCTTGCCCGCGCTGCCGACGTCGACCGCCTGGACGATCACCCCGCGTCGGCGCAGCACCGCCTTGACGTACAGATGGCGGACGGTCACGACAGTGGTGGCGAGACCCAGCCCCAGTGGCAGCAGGCCGACGACCGCGCTGAAGATCGCCCAGGGGGTGTGGACGACGGCGATGTACCCGAGGTACACGAGGTAGACCACGACGGCCAACGTGAACAGGGCGAGGGTGCGGCGGCCGGAGAACAGCTGGGGCGTGGCGGCCAGGGGCTCCGTCCGCACAAGGGCACTGCCGCGCTCGTCGGGAGTGGGCGGCAGCGCGGCGCCGACGGCCGTGACGAAAGCGGTGGCGGCCGTCGCGTTGTTGGCCGCGATCGTGTGCACGGCGCTGTCGGCGAGCGTGATCTCGACCGTGCGGGAACGGCCCTCCGCCGCGCGTACGGACCGGATGACCCTCAGCGGGATCGTGGCACGTTCCCCGGCGCGCTCGATGACGACGGTGTCGCCGTGGAAGGTGGCGGTCACACCACGGCTGCGGAGGGTCTGCGGAGAAGGCATGCAACTCAGGACCCCCGACGGGGGTGGAGGGTTGTACGGTTCTACGGCCTTACGGGCCGGTACGGTGCGATCGGGCGGGAGTCCGACGAGACCGCCACGTACGCCAGGCCGTCGTACTCCTCCGACAGCCGGACCGGGGTGACGTCGCGGCGGTAGAACCAGCGGGGCACCAGCGCGCCGAACGACCGCGTCGTGTGCGGGGCGTCGGCCCACTCCCGTACCGGCCGGGGCGCGTCGTCCGCTCCGGCGGGGCGCAGGTCGAGCAGGTGGTCCGCCGGGGTGGCGGTGGCGAGTTGGGCCTCGACCGTGGTGGGGGCGGGGGCGCCGATGGGGTTGCCCTCGGCGATACGGCCCGTCAGGCCGCCGACGCCGCTCCAGGGGCCCGGCCAGATGCGGTGGGCGCGGAAGGAGCCCTCGCCGAAGAGGAGACCGAGGGCGTAGTACGCGTCCCCGTACCGCTCGCGCAGGTGTCGGCCGAGAGGCGAGGTCGTGGAGTCGGCCGTACGGCCCTTCGCGATATGGCTGTTGTGGCCCCAGAGCACCACCTTGGCCGCCGGGTCGGCGTCCAGGATCTCCTCGACCGCCTGCGCCATGTACCGGTCGCGCGCCGCGGAGACCGTCCGCTCCGGGTCCGGGTGCTGTCCGCTGCGCGTCACCAGATCGGCGGCCCGGACCAGGATCCGGGCGTGCCGCACCGCGACGGCCCCGGCCGGGGTGTCGGGCTCGTCGTAGCCGCGTACGAACTCCAGCAACTTCTCCGCCTCGTGCATCAACCCCTGCTTGGGGTCCGGGCGCGATCCCGGATACGCGTGGGCGAGGATGCCGAGCGTGGAGTGCAGAGCGGGCAGCCGGTCCGGCGCCACGCTGGTGAGGAACGCTTCGAGCACCGCCAGCGAATCCCCGGAGCGCTGCGCGTCGATACCGGCGAAACGGACCTGCTCGTCCGCCGGGCGCCCGTCGTTGTACGCGCGCATCCACTCGATCATGTCCAGGACCTCTTCGGTGCGCCAGGTCCAGAACCCCAGCCCGGTCAGCACCTGCGCGGGGTCGCCGACACCGCCCCGTACGTACGCGTCGACGGCCGGACCGGCGGACGCGCTCGCCTCCATGGCCAGCGTCGTGAAGCCCAGCTCGGTCACCAGGTACTCCAGCAGCCGGTGCTTGAGCTGGAAGAACTCACGCGTGCCGTGGGTGGACTCGCCGAGCCCCACGATCCGTACGCCGTCGAGGACTTCCTTGAGCGGCTGTAGGTCGACGGTGGGCGCGCCGGCGGTCAGGCCGCCGCTCAGGGGTACGGCGTGCTGGGACAGCCACGCTGTCACCTCGCCCGACTCGTCCGTCCCGCCCGGCTCGCCCGACTCACCGGACCTGGTCTCCCGATCATTCGCTGGCATGCCGCCGAGGCTACAGCCGGGCGGGTGCCGTATCCGCACCGGGAACTCGGTGGCGGGTGCGGCGCGTTACGTGCGCATAGCGCACCGGAGTTGTCCCTGTCCCCAGGCACCCCCGAAGCCCCGGAGGCTCGACGCCATGTCTGTGACACCCCCCGACTCTTCCCGCCCCTTCAGTCCCTCCCGCCGTGCCGTGCTCGGCGGCGCCGTGGCCGCCACGTTCGCGCTCGGCGCCGGTACGGCCACGGCCACGGCGAACACCCGCCCCGGCCGTCCCGCCCGCCCCTCCTGGCCCACCGACTTCCCGCTGCCCAACGGCTTCCGCCCCGAGGGCATCGCCATCGGCAGCGGCCCGTACGCCTACATGGGCTCCCTCGCGGACGGTTCGATCCGCCGCGCCGACCTGCGCACCGGCGAGGGCCGGACGGTCCTGGAGGGCGCGACCGGCGGGGCCACCACCGGTCTGAAGCTCGACCGCGACGGGCTGCTGTACATCTCGGGCGGCGTGAGCGGTTCCATCCGGGTGCTCGACACCCGTACGAACCGGCTCACCGCCACGTATCAGCCGACGACGGCCGGCTTCGTCAACGACGTGATCCTGTACGGCGACCGGGCCTGGTTCACCAACTCGAACGCCCCCGTCCTCTACACCGTCCCGCGCGGCGGCAGGCGGCGCGGGAAGAAGGAGGACCTGCGGAGTGTCCCGCTCGGCGGCGAGTGGGAGCAGGCGCCCACCGGCATCAGCGCCAACGGCATCGAGACGACCCCCGACGGCCGCGCGCTGATCGTCGTCAACAGCCCGATCGGCAAGCTGTTCCGCGTGGACCCGAAGACCGGGCACGCCACGGTCATCACCCTCAAGGGCGCGGAGAACGTCATCAACGGCGACGGGCTGCTGCGCGTCGGCAGCACGCTGTACGTGGTGCAGAACCGCCTCAACCTCATCACCGTGTTCGACCTCGACGCGCGCGCCACCACCGCGACGCTGCGGCGCTCCATCACCGACCCGCGCTTCGACGTACCCACGACGGCGGCGCGCCTCGGCAACCGCCTGTACCTGGTCAACGCCCGCTTCACGACGACCCCGACGCCGGAGACGACGTACGACGCGGTGGCCGTACCGCTGCGTTGAGCGAGCACGCCGCACCACGGCGCACCGGGCTCCACCACGAGCCCGGCGCGCCTGGTGCGTCTGACGCGCCCGGTGTGTCTCGGCGGGGCCACGCCCGGTCTCGCCGCTCCCCACCCCCCCCGGGTCGCCACGTCAGCGGCTGAACTCGCCCAGCAGGCCCGTGTACTTCTTCGGTGGCGGCGCCGCGTACTCGCCCCGCTTGCTCGTCCGCAGCCCCAGCGACACCAGCGACTCGACCAGCTTCACCGCCGCGCCGACGCCGTCGACCACCTGGGCGCCGGTCCGGCGGGCGAGTGTCGGGGCGAGGGGGGCCATGCCCGCGCAGCCGAGTACGACGACGTCGCACCCGTCCTCGTTCACGGCCGCCGTGCACGCCTCGGTCACGGTCCGCACCGTGGCCGGGCCGGGGTCGTCCAGGTCGAGTACGGGGATGTCGCAGGCGTGCACGCCGCGGCAGGCGTCGGCGAAGCCGTAGCGGCGCGCCAGGTCCCAGGTGCGTCCGGTCGTCCGGGGCAGTGTGGTGACGACGCTGAAGCTCCGGCCGAGCAGCACCGCCGTGTGCATCGCCGCCTCGGCGATCCCGATCACCGGGCCGGTCGCCAGCTCGCGCGCGGCGTCGAGCCCCGGGTCGCCGAAGCAGGCGATGACATACCCCTCTTCCGCCGCCGCCTCGCCCGCCGCGATCTCCGCGAGCAGACCGGGGACGGCCAGCGCCTCGTCGTAATGGCTCTCGATGGACTCCGGCCCCATGGCCGGGTTGACGGCGGTGATGACGGTCGAGGGGGCGGCGGCCTCACGCGCGCAGCGGCCGGTGGACTCCGTCATGCCTGAGCTGGTGTTGGGGTTGATCACGCGGATACGGGTACGGGTACGGGCGCGGGTCATCGTTCGACCACGATCTGCGGGGACCGCCTCTCCAGCGCGACGAACGCCAGGAAGCCGAGGCCGCAGCCGATGAACCAGCTGTAGTCCGAGATCTCGGTCAGGTCCATGGTGGTGAGTTCGAGGTCGAGCAGCATCTTCGGCAGGAGGACGGACGCGACCGCCGGTATCCCGCTGAGGGCCGTGGCCCAGACGGCGTTGGGGTTGTAGCCCTTACGGAACCAGTAGCGGCCGGTCGGCGACCGGGTGAACAGGTCGTCCACGACGACGTGCTGACGGCTGATCACGTAGTAGCCGGCGATCAGGATGCCGAACAGCGGGCCGATGAGCGCGCCGAGCAGCCCGAGGGTGTAGTGGATGGCCTCGGGGTCGCTGTACCAGTTCCACGGCGTGAGCAGCACGGACCCGACCGCCGCGATCATGCCGCCGGCCCGCCAACTGATCTTCTGCGGGCTGACGTTGGAGAAGTCGAAGGCCGGGGAGATGAAGTTGGCGACGATGTTGATGCCGATCGTCGCGATGACGAACGTCAGTCCGCCGAGGAGGATCGCGAACGCCGTGTCGATGCGCTCCACGGTGTGGATCGGGTCGGTGATCAGCTCACCGAAGACGGGGACGGTGGCCGAGGCGGTGACCACGGTCAGGAGGGAGAAGAAGAGGAAGTTGACCGGCAGACCGAAGAAGTTGCCCTTCTTGACGGCGTCGAACGACTTCCCGTAGCGGGCGAAGTCCCCGAAGTTGAGCATCGGGCCGGAGAAGTACGAGACGACGAGCGCGATCGCGCTGAGCATCACCGGGATCGAGGCGCCGAAGCCCAGGCTCTCGCCCTCGGAGAGGTTGAAGCTGATGTTCGACCAGCCGGCCTTGCTGACCAGATAGACCGCCAGCACGATCATGACGACGTAGACGGCCGGTCCCGCCCAGTCGATGAAGCGGCGGATGGACTCCATGCCGCGCCAGAAGACGGCGGCCTGGGCGACCCAGAGGATCGCGTAACAGATGTAGCCGAGCGGGGAGAGCCCCAGGAAGGTCGAGTCGTTGAGCGAGGCCGAACTCGGCCAGAACTTGAGGAAGATGATGAGCAGCGACTGCGAGGCGAGGTAGGTCTGCACGCCGTACCAGGCGATGGCGATGAGCCCGCGGATGATGGCCGGGATGTTGGCACCGGCGACGCCGAAGACGGCGCGGTTGATCACGGGGTACGGCACGCCGGTGACCTGGCTGGGCTTCGCGACGAGGTTGCAGAAGACGTTCACGATGAGGATGCCGACGATCAGCGCGAACAGCACCTGCCAGCTGGCCAGCCCGAGCGCGAAGAGGCTGCCGGCGGTGACGTATCCGCCGATGCTGTGCACGTCGGACATCCAGAACGCCAGGATGTTGTACGAGTTCCAGGACTGCTTCTTGACGGGGGCGAGGTCGTCGTTGGTGAGGCTGGGATCGTAGTGGGGGTAGGGGTGGGGTTGGGGTTGGGGTTCGCCGGGGGGAGTGGGTGGTGCGACGTTCGGCGCTGCGGTGTTCTCGGCCATGAATGCCTCCGGGAGCGCTGTAAAGTCATTCCTTAACAGGGTGCGTCAAGCTAGCACTTGACACCTGTCGTTGTTTTTCGGCCGTGTAAAGGATGTGTCGCAATTGGTGGGCAAGGACTCGGGGCCGGGATCGCGGCCGGGGCCGGGGCCGGGCACGTCGGTGGACGCGATCAGCTCCGAGCGCCTGGGGCTTCGGCTCCGCGAACTCCGGCTCCGCTCGGGGAAGTCGCTGCGCGCGCTGGCGCGTGAACTCGGCATCTCCGCGAGCGCGGTGTCGCAGATCGAGCTGGGGGCGATGCGCCCGTCGGTGAGCCGGCTGATCGCGTACGTCTCGGCGCTCGACGTACCGCTGGCGGCGGTCTTCGACACGGACGAACCGGAAGCCCCCGCCGAGGAGCGGGGTTTCGCGATCCGCCGGTCGTGGGAGGTCGACCCGATCCTGCTCGACGGCGGCGTCACCTTCCGCAGGCTGTCGCCCGCGCCGACGTCGGACGTCGAGTTCTTCGAGTCGGTCTATCCACCGGGCGCGATCTCGAACGCGCACGGTCAGTTCCTGAAGCACGACGGCTACGAGGTGGGCACGGTCACGCAGGGCGAACTCACCATCGAGTTCGGGGCGGACACGGACGCGGAAACGGTGACGCTCGCGGCGGGTGACTCGATCACGTACCCCTGCCGTCGGCCGCACATCATCGGCAACCGGTCGCAGAGCGTGACGGCGGTCGCGACATGGCTGATCATCCACCGCTGAGGCGATGTCAGTGGGCGTCGCTAGAGTCCTGACACATGGAAGCGACCTTCGCGGATTTCTCGATATCCCCGCCGCTGTGCGGCAACACCGAAGTACGTACCGAGGGTGGCGGGTTCGCGGGTGACCATGTCCACCTCGGCGCCGGCGGGAGCGCCACGGTGGACTTCGGGGTGGAGGCGGGCGAGACGTTCGTCGAGGCGACACTGAAGGTGACGGCGCTGGTGTCCAAGCTCGGCGGCGCGCCCGGCTTCGCGCCGATGGACATCGAGGTCAACGGCCATGCGCTGGTGGACTCCCTGCCGCTCCCCGGCGGCGGTGACCTGCCCCAGACGATGGTGTTCGCGGTGCCCGGCGAGCTGCTGCGGGAGGGGACGAACACCGTGACGGTGCGCAGCTCCGCCAAGGCCGCCACCATGCTCTGGCTCTACCGGATCACTCTGGACTCGGTGTACGAACGGGACCGCTCCGAGCGGGCGATGGGCGCGAAGGCGGCGGAGCGGGCGGTGTTCGCCTTCCGCACGGAGCGCCGCGCGGTCGGCGCGGCGGACTGGACGGACGCCGGCCTGCTGCGCCTCTACGTCGAGCGCGGCGAGGACTCGCTGCCCGCGCAGGTCTCCTGGCGGAGCGTCGACGGCGCGGAGGGCGCGGCGAGTTTCCAGTCCGCCATGACCGACTTCCTCGGCCACCACCGGGGCGCGGACGGCACGACGGCCGAGTTCCGCGGCCGCCTGGACGGCCGCTGGACCTTCCCCGACGGCACGGTGGACGCGCCTGTGCACCACTTCCGTACGGAGGAGAGCTGGGGCGGCGACTGGCACACCTCGGGTGACCTGCGCATCCTGGTGGCCCACGGCGGGACCGCGATGGAACGCGTCACGTGGCGCGACCAGCGCACGAACGGCGGCTCGATCTGCCTCACCGCGGATGGGTCCGGCTTTGTGGGCTTCTACCAGCGGGTCAACGAGGGGCCGATCGGCTATCGGGGCACGGCTGAACGGGTGGGGGCGGAAGGCCCGGCGGGGCAGAGCGAGTTGCAGGACGAGTTGGAACGGGCGGCCCGCCAGCTCAAAGTCGTCGCCGACGTGGCGGTCGACAAGCTGACGGACTGGCTCCGCACGCGCTGATCCGGCCGCTCCAGTTCCTTCTGCCGCTTCAGCGCTTGACGCGGTTGCGTACGGCGAGGACGGCGAGGCCCAGGAGTACGGGCTCGGTCACGCGGGACGCCATTTCGATGTAGCTGCCGGTGGTGGTCAGGTCCTGTCCGCTGGAGCGGAACACGACTGAGTTGAGGGTGACGTTCAGGGCCTTCTCGAAGCGCTTGGTGGTGAATCTGTCGCCGGTGGGGTTCTGGGGGTCCGCCTTGTCGATCTCGAAGGTGACCCTGCCGCCGCCGGGCGGCACGGTACCGGCGGCTTGCTGTTTCGGGGAGTCCTGGGGAAGCCCGGTGCCCATCAACAACAGGACGGTGACGATCATGGCGGCGGCGAGCCAGGCGAGGGCACGGGAGGCGCGCAGTCCGTAGCCGGACAACAGCCAGTAGCCGTGCAGCAGTCCACGCTCGGCACGGCTGGAGCCACTGCGGTCGTGGCGGCGCATCTCCATCTCGCCGTAGTAGAAGTCGGCGGCGCCCGGCTCGTTCTTGCCGTCTTCGAAGGCTTTGCGCAAGGCGCGGTAGACGGGGGCGAGTTGGGCGGGCCCGACGTTGGCCGAACCGGACTCGGTGGCGTTCCAGCCGTGCGCCGCTCGCGGCCGGCGGGCACGCCATTGGTGCTCCTCGGCGAGGGTGCGGCGCCGGCTTCTCCGGGGTGGGACGCCGCTGAAGGAGCAGTTTCCCTCCAGCCGTAGCTGATCGAGGTGGACGGTCCCGGTGAACAGGCACTGGGACAGGTCGACGTCGGAGAGGACCAGGTGGGCGGCGTCCACGCCGCGCAGCGAGGCCAGGCGCACGGCGGGGTCGGGTGTGCGAAAGAGCGGGCGGTCTTCCACGCGCCGGCCGTCGGGGAGAACGAACGGGTCGGCCTCCGCGGCGATCGTGAGGGGATACTCGAAGACGGCGTGGGCGAAGTCCACTGTGGTGTAGCGCAGTCGTAACTCGGCGGTCGACGACCAGCGGGTGCGTCGGCACTTCAGGCGGCGGGCGGCAAACCACAGGGTCGCCGGGCCGCTGAACACGGCCTCGGACAACTGCACTCGCCCGACGCACACGAACGGTCCAAGAAGGACCGTTCCCTCGAAGGCCGCCCTGACGAACACGGCGTCACGTTCGAAGGTCGCCGCCCCGAACCTGACGGCGTCCTTGAACGTGGCCGCCCGGAACACGGCGTCGCGCTTGAAGACGCCCGCCCCGAACATGGCGTCCCGCTCGAAGGTGACCGCCCCGAACAGCGCGGGGGCTCCGAAGCTGACCGCCCCGAACATGGCGTCTCCCTTGAAGGTCGCCCCTTGGAACCAGGCGGTGTCCTCGAAGGCCGCAGCCCGGAACGTGGCGGTGTCCTCGAAGGTCGCCGCCCCGAACAGGGCTCTGCTTTGGAAGGTGGTTGCCTCGAACCCGACACCGTCCTTGAAGGTGGCCGCATGGAATGTGGCGGTCTCCTTGAACGTGGCCGACTCGAACCCGGTGTCGCCCTCGAAAGTCGTCGCTTCGAAGAAGGCGGTGCTCTCGAAGGTGGCGTACTCGAACCCGGCGTCACCTTCGAAGGAGGCCGCCACGAACCACGCGTAGCTTCGGAAGGTGGCCCTTCCGAAGAAGGCTGTTCCCTCGAAGGTCGCCGACGCGAACCAGGCGTTGCCCTCGAAGACGGCAGCCTCGAACCGAGCGGTGCCGAGCCGCGCGTGACCGGTGGCAGAGTCGCGCAAGGCGTCGAGCAACCGACCCAGAAGGTCTCGGGTGAAGGGGGTTCCGCTGTGGTCGACGTCTGCGCCAGGATTCAGACCGACCAGATAGGCGTCCCGGTCGACGTCGGCCACGTGAGCGAGGCACAAGGTGCGGCCGGGGATGCGCCTGCCACGGCAGCCCACCGGTTCCTCGGTGGTCGTGCCGTGGCCGCAGTGCGGCCACCGGGGCGGGTCGGGGCTCGGGGACGTCATACTCGGAGGACGACCGGCCCGGCCGGATAGTTGCCCACCTCGGACACACCCGGATTGCTATGTTCCAGCACCATGGCGGATCACTGGGTCAAGCTCGAACTCGACATACGCACCTTCGACGCGGCGCGCTTCGCGAAGTACGTGGCGCGTTGCCGAGGTGCCGGCATTCGGCTGACCACGCTGGCCGAGTTGGGGGACACCCCGCCCCATCGGCGTGAGCTGTACGCGCTCAACAAGGAGTGCGCCGCCGACATCCCCGACCGCGGTGAGTTCTACACCTTCGACGAGTACATCGAACGCCGGGTCGACGTCCCCTCCTTCGACCCGCGCGGGGTCGTCGTCGCACTCGACGGCGACACCTGGTGCGGGCTCGCCGCGACATCGGACCGGCGGTCCGGCGGCTTTGTCTTCAACGAGATGACCGGGGTCAGGGGCGGCTACCGCGGTCGCGGCGTATCCATCGCGATGAAGACGTTCGGGATCGGCTTCGCCCATCTCTGTGGCGTGGACAAGATCCGGACAATCCACCACCCTGCGAACACGGCCGCCATCGAGATGAACCGGCGGCTCGGCTATGTGGACGCCCAGTGGGACCAGTGGGACTGACAGAAGGAACCGGACGGTATGGAAGACGCACGGCAGCTGGTCAGCTCCGGATCCCCCTTGGAGCCGGAGATCGGGTTCTCGCGGGCGGTGCGGGTCGGGGCGTACGTCGTCGTCGCCGGTACGGCTCCGATCGGGGACGACGGGGTCACCGTCGGGCCCGGTGACGTCTACGCGCAGACCGTGCGGTGTCTCGACATCGCCGAACGCGCGCTGGAGGAGGCGGGGGCCGGGCTGGGGGACGTCGTACGGACGCGCCTCATGCTGACCGACGTCACCCGGTGGAAGGACGCCGCCCGCGCCCACGGCGAGCGCTTCGCCGGCATCCGGCCCGCGTGCACCGTCGTGGAGGTGTCCCGTTTCATCGACCCCGAGTGGCTCGTCGAGGTCGAGATCGACGCGATCAACTGACCGGAACAGCACCCCGCGCCAGGTCAGCGGTGGAAGGTCGTGGTCGCCTCCAGGGCGGCCCGCTCCGTCATGACCCGGTTCACCGGTGCGGCGTCGTCGGCGTGGCCGAAGGAGATGCCCATGAGCAACTTCCCCCCGGTGAGGCCGAGTTCGGCGCGTACGGTGTCGGCGTAGAAGCTCAGCAGTCCCTGCGGGCAACTGTCCACGCCGTACGCGGTCATCGCCAGGAGCAGCGTCTGCATGTAGGCGCCGACGTCCGCGGCCAGACGTGCACCACCGTCACCCGTGACGAACAGGAACGCGGCGTGTGGCGCACCGTAGAAACGCAGGCTCTCGGCGTCGTAGGCCGCACGCGCCGCGTGGTCGTCGGGCGTGATGCCCAGTGCGCCGTACAGCTCGGCACCGAACGCGGCCCGGCGCGTGTGGTGCACCTCCGAGTACATGCCCTCGGAGTACGGGAAGTCCGTCGTGGTGCGTTTCGTGGCGTGGGCCGCCCGCAGTGAGTCCGCCAGGCGTTCGCGTACGGCGCCGCTCACCACCTCCACCTGCCACGGCTGCGCGTTGGAGTTCGACGGTGCGGTGCCGGCCAGCGAGAAGATCGCGCGCATGGTGTCCTCCGGCACCGGATCGGGACGGAACGCGCGTGTCGCGTGACGGCCGCGTATCAGCTTCTCCGCGCGGCCACTCAGCTCGGTCGGGGCCGACCCGCTCATGGAACTCTCCTCGATGAGACTCAAGTAAACGGAATCGTTTACTTAGGAGGGGACTCTAGCGACCCGGCCTGCCAAAGTAAACGCGGACGTATACTTCCTCCATGAGTACGGCGGCTACGGCACCTCAACGGCGGGGACGCGGCGGGCGGGAGCGCATCCTGCTCGCCGCCGCCCAGTTGTTCGCGACCCAGGGGATCAACACGACCGGCATGGAGCAGGTCGCCGAGAAGGCACCGGTGTCCAAGCGCACCCTCTACGCGCACTTCCGGACCAAGAACGATCTGGTGCTCGCCCACCTTCAGGACCTCGTGTCCTCGGGGGCCACGCTGGAAAGCGTGCTGACCCGCGAGGACATCCCCCCGCGCGAACGGATCCTCGGGTTGTTCGACCTGGAGTCGTCGGACCACCCCCCGGCGGACGCGAGCCCGGTGCGGGGGTGCCCGTTCATCGACGCCGCGGCGGAGTTTCCCGATCCACGGAGCGCGGTCCACTCCTACGCCCGCGAACAGAAACTGCGGATGGTGCGACTGGTCACCGCGCTGGTGACAGAGCTGGGCTGCCGCGAGCCCACCGAACTCGCCGAACAACTGGTCACCCTCGCGGACGGCGCGGCCGGCCGCGCGATGGTGCTGGACGAAGCGGACTACGGCCGGCACGCGCGGGCGGCGGCGGAGATCCTCCTGGAACATGCTCTGACGACGACGCGGGAGCGATGAGCGGACGAACGCGCCGGGTGGTCTGCGACACCTCCCGCCCGCCCGCCCGCACGGCGTCGCCGTCGTCAGTTCTGTTCCCGCTCCACCGGGAGCCACAGCTCCGCGTCGCCTTCGGCGCGGCCCGGGGTCAGGCGGGTGCGCAGGATCTCCGGGCCGGGGCGGCTGCGGTACGGGTTGGAGGGGAACCACTCCGTGAAGACGTCCCTCCACAGCTCCTGGATCGCCTGCGGCGCCGGCCCGGACGTGGTGAAGACCGCCCATGTGCCCGCCGGGACGGGGAGAACCGTGGTGCCTTCCGGGGGCGCCACCGAGGTGATCACCCCGTGGTAGTAGTCGAGTTCGGTGCCTTCGGCGCGGCCCGGGTCCAGGTCGTCGCAGACCGCGACGATGCCCCGCGGCTCCTGGTCCGACAGTGCCTCCAGGCGCTCCACGAGCTGCCGATCGGCCCCGCGGACGAAGTCGACGATCGCCTGGTTCGGCCCCGCGTGCACCAACGGCACCCGGGCCTTCAGGCCGACGACGCTGAAGTCCGGCCTGTCCACGACGCGGTATCGCATGCTGCTGTTCCCTTCGACGGTGAGGCGGAAGGACAGCCGGGGCTGGGACACGAGCGCGGCCCCGGTGCGCCGGGCCTCGCCCGGCCCGACGCCGTGCATGGCACGGAACGCCCGGGCGAACGCCTCGCCGGAGCCGTAGCCGTAACGCACCGCGGTCTCCAGCAGAGACCCACGCCCCGCCAGCACCTCGGCACCCGCGACGGTGAGCCGACGGCGCCGGATGTACTCCGACAGCGGCATGCCCGCGAGCGCGGAGAACATCCGGCGCAGGTGGTACTCCGAGGTGACCGCGGTACGTGCCAGCTCGGCCACGTCGATGTGCTGGTCGAGACGGCCCTCGATGTACTCCAGGGTCCGGTTGAGCCGCTCCAGCATTCCCCCGGTGTCCTTCCTCTTTCGTGAACACCACGCTAGGGAGCGGGCACCCCGCCTGACCCGACATCCTGTGCCCGATCAGGTCGGGTGGGCGCGCCGGCCCGTCAGGCTCCTACGACGTGGAGCCGGGCTCCTTCGACGCCTGGAGCGCCGCCCGCAGATGCCCGTGCGAATCCGCCAGCAGGCCGGCCGCCGTGGGGCCGTCCACCGCGCCGAGGATGGTGAGGATCGCGTTCTTCACCTCGCCGTCCGTCGCCGCCAGCGCCGACTCGATCTCCTCGTCCGGCGCGCCCGTCGCGAGCGCGACGATACGGCGGGAGCGGGCCCGCAGCTTCTCGTTGGACGCGCGGACGTCGACCATCAGGTTTCCGTACGTCTTGCCGAGCCGGATCATCGTGATCGTCGAGATCATGTTGAGGACCAGCTTCTGCGCCGTACCGGCCTTCAACCGGGTTGATCCCGTGAGCAGTTCGGGACCCACGACGATCTCCAGGCCGTGCTCGGCGGCGGCCGCGAGCGCGCTGTCCGCGTTGCAGGACAGGCCGATGGTGAGCGCGCCGAGAGCGCGCGCGTGCTCGACCGCGCCGACCGCGTACGGGGTGCGGCCGGACGCCGAGATGCCGACGACCGTGTCGTTCACGTCGACCTTCAGCTCGTCCAGGTCCGAGGCCGCCAGCTCCTTGGAGTCCTCGGCACCCTCGACGGACTTGATCATCGCGCCGGGGCCGCCCGCGATCAGACCGACGACCTCCGACGGATCGGTGTTGAAGGTGGGCGGGCACTCGCTGGCGTCCAGGACGCCGAGCCGGCCGGCCGTGCCCGCGCCCGCGTAGATCAGCCTGCCGCCACGGGCCATCCGCTCGGCGGTGGCGTCGATGGCGGCGGCGATCCGGGGGAGATGCGCGGCGACGGCGGCCGGGACGGTCTGGTCCTCGCCGTTCATGAGACGGGCGATGTCCTCGGTGGGGCGGCGGTCGATCTCGGCGAGTTCGGGGCGGAACGCCTCGGTGGTGAGGGTCGCGAGTTCGGCGCGGAGTTCGCCGTACGAGGTGGGGGATGTTCCGGCGCCGGACGTCGAGGAGGCGTCGGTGGGCATGGAGGTCATGGAGAAGCGGCTCTTTCTGGCGAGCTGGCAGAAACCTGAGGAAGCCCCGTTGTCGGTGGTGCGGTCGAGCGGGTGCGCGCGTGGATCAGCGGGCGCGCGGCGTGTGGCGGTGCGCCAGTGCCTCGTAGGACGCGGCGAGCGCGGGTGCGGCCGTCTCGTACGTCCGCTGCGCGACACCGACGAACAGGCAGTCCACGACGAGGAGTTGACTCGTACGGCTGGACATCGCCGCAGGCCGCAGCTCGCTCTCGCGGGCCGTGGACGTGGTGAGGACATGGTCCGCGTACTGCGACACCGCCCCGTCCGGGCGGCCCGTGATCGCGACCGTCGTCGCGCCCCGGTCGAAGGCGACACGCAGTGGCTCGATGACGTCCCCGGTGGAGCCGGAGTGCGTGATCGCTATGGCCACGTCGCCCGGGCGGAGCTGGACGGCGTTGGTGACGGCGAGGTGCGGATCGCTGTGCGCGTGGGCTATCAGGCCGATGCGCAGGAGCTTCTGCGCGAGGTCCATGCCGACGAGACCGCTCGCGCCGACGCCGTAGATGTCGATACGGCGCGCGGCGGCGGACGCTGTGACGACGGCGCCGAGTTGGACGGTGTCGAGCCCGGCCGCCGTGTCGGCGAGGGTCTGCTGCTCGTCGTACGCGAGCTTGGCGACGACGTCGGCGATCGGGTCGTCGACCGCGATGTCGGCGGTGACCGCCGGAGCCGCGCCGGACTCCTGGTGGGCGGCGAGGCCGGCGAGGGCGAGGCGCAGATCGCGGTAGCCGGGGTAGCCCAGGAGGCGGGCGGTCCTGACGACGGTGGCCTCACTCGTACCGGTGAGTTCGGCGAGACCGGTGACGGTGAGGGCGGCCGTGCCCGCCGGGTCGGCGGCCACGGCCTCGGCGACGCGCTGCATGGAGCGCGTCATGGAGGGTGCGAGCGTGCGCACCTTGGCCGCGAGGGCGGCGGGGGCCGGAGGGGCGCCGCCGCTGTAAATTTCCTTCACGTCACTGGTCACGAGTGAAAGATAATTTCAGGCGCTGGTGGCGTCAAGGGCGACGGGGGCATCGAGAGTGTCGAGGGTGGCGAGGCTGCCGGGGGCGTCGAGGGTGCCGGTGGTGCCCGGGGCCTGGGCGGTGGGCGCCGCCGTTTCGCGGACCGCCGCCAGATAGTCCGCCACCGCGTCCCGATTGCGCGTGAGGCAGTCGATCCGGCGCGTCATCCGGTCGCGTTCCACTTCGAGCGTCGCCAGCATCTCCGGGGTCGCGTCCGGGAAATGGATGACCCGTGGCTTGTCGAGGCACGGCAGGATCTGCTTGATGATCCGTGTCGGCAGACCGGCGTCCAGCAGCCCGCGGACCTGGAGGACCCGGTCGACGGTCGGCTCGTCGTAGGCGCGGTAACCGTTCGCGCAGCGGGTCGCGACGATCAGGCCCTGCTCCTCGTAGTAGCGCAGGAGGCGGCGCGAGGTGCTGGTGCGGTCCGACAGCTCACCGATACGCATGAGGGTCTCCATCCTTTACCTGGGTGCGTATGACAATGGGTGCATGGAAGACATGAAACCGCTGGAACAGGCGCTGCACACCGCACGCGCCCTGGTCCTCGCCGATCTCGCGGCGGGTGACGTCGCACGCGCCGAGGTCGTCTCACTGGTGGAGGACGCCGTCGTGCACCGGCGGTGGTGGGTGGAGCAGTGGCCGGAGGGGGTCGAGTACGTCGCCGGACTGATCGCCCAGGACGTACAGGACGCACTCCTGGAGACGCACGGGCGGTGGCCGCTCTGCCCGGTCTGCGGCAAGTCCCGCACGGAACTGGCTGCGGAGGGCGGGCCGCACGCGCTTGAGGTGGAGCCGGAGCTGGGGGCGGATCCGCACTGGGTGTGCGGGAAGGCGGCGGTGGTGGTGGCGCCGGTGGGGTCGCTGGGCGCGGTTCTGGGGGCCGGGTGACGTGGCCGTATACATCGATCCGCCGACGTGGCCGGGGCACGGTCGGCTGTGGTCGCACCTGGTGAGTGATGTGTCGTACGAGGAACTGCACGCGTTCGCGGCGGGGATCGGCTGCCCGGCGCGGGCGTTCGAGCGGGACCACTACGACGTACCGGCCCACCGTTACGGGGACGCGGTGCGGGCCGGCGCGGTGGAGATCGGGTCGCGGGAACTGGTGCGGAAGCTCACGGGGGCGGGGCTGCGGCGGCGGAAGCGGTGGGGCGGGTAGCCACTGGTGGTGGCCTACCGGCCGGGTGTCCTCGATCGCCGGACGGGCCGAGGAGGGGCCGAGGACGCGCCCTCACTCGCGGGTCGGGCCGGTGGGGGCCGGGGGTGACTTGACGAGGCTGGGCGTAGTCGCGCCAGCCGGGCCGGTAGCGCCGCCCGTACCGGCCGCTCCGGTCGCACCCGTCGCGATCACTCGTGTGGCGCTCGGGCGCTGATGGCGCATCGCGAGGGCCACCAGGCCCACCGCCACCACCGTCATCGCCGCCCCCGCCCAGGCCGTCGACGCGAAGCCCAGCCCCGCGTCGATCACCGTGCCGCCCAGCCACGGACCCCCGGTGTTGCCCAGGTTGAACGCCGACGTCGCCGTCGCGCCCGCCAGGATCGGGGCGGCCGCCGCCACGTTGAACAACCGGGCGTTCAGCGCCGGCGCCGTGAAGAACGCCGAGAAGCCCAGCAGCAGCGACAGCACCACCACCGCCACCGCGCTCGACGCGAGAAGCGCCAGCGCCGACAGGAACACCGTCGACGCCACCACCCCGCTCAGCAGCACCCCGAAGAGGTGCGCGTCCGCGACCCGGCCGCCGATCACCGTGCCGATCAGCGCGCCGACGCCGAACAGCGCCAGCACCGTCGGGACCCAGCCCTCGTCGAGCCCGGCCACGTCCGTGAGCAGCGGAGCCAGATAGGAGAACGCGCAGAAGACCCCGCCCGCCGCCAGCGCCGTGATCGCGATCGCGAGCCAGACCTGGCGGTCGCGGTAGATCAGCAACTCGCGCCGCAGCTCCGGCTTCCGCTCCGGCAGCGGGATACGCGGGATGAGCGTCGCCACACCGACCAGCGCGATCGCCGACGCGGCGCCGACCGCCCAGAACGCGGAACGCCAGCCCAGATGCGTACCGAGGAACGCCCCCGCCGGCACACCGAGCACATTCGCGATCGACAGTCCGCCGATCATCACGGCCATCGCGCGGGCGCGCGACGTCTTCGGCACCATCGCGATGGCGACCGCCGCGCCGACCGCCCAGAAGCCCGCGCACGCGAACGCGCTGACGACGCGCGAGACGAACAGGACCTCGTAGGTGGGCGCGAGCGCGCCCGCGATCTGGCCGAGGCCGAAGACCGAGATCAGCGCGATGAGCGTCGTACGGCGCGGCAGCCGCAGCGTCGCCACGGCGAGCAGCGGGGCGCCGACGACCATGCCGATCGCGAACGCGGATATCAGCAGACCGGCCTGCGGGATGGTGACATCCATGTCGTCGGCGATCGGAGGCAGCAGCCCGGACAGCATGAACTCGCTGGTCCCGAGGGCGAAGACGGACAGCCCGAGTATGTACACGGCAAGGGGCATGCGGGCGTGACTGGGCGCGACGCGAGCGGAATCAGGCATGACACCTACAACAGCGGGGTCCCGCCCGGTCATTCCTGCCATCACCGGTGGGCCGGGGGCACCGCCGGTCAGTGGCTGAGAGTCGCCAGCTCGGCGGTGAGATTCGCACGGGCCCGCTCCTCCCAGGCCGCCGCACCGTGCGGCGTACGGAACAGCCTTTCCAGGTCCAGGAGTTGGCGCAGGACGGCCGCGCGGCCCGCCCGGAAGGCGTCGTCCGGGACGAAGCCGTACTCCTCCCGTACGGCGCGGGTGTACGCCTCGTACGCCTCCGGCTCGCCCGCCAGGATGGCGAGATCCGCGTCACACAGCACCTCGCCGTTGGTGTCGCCGGGCGCCGGGTCGTGGGTGACGGTGAGCCGGACGAGACGGGCGACCTCCTCCGTACGGCCGGCCGGCACGCCCGCCTCGGTGAGCGCGCGCAGCGCGAGCACGGCGCTGCGCTCCTCGTTCTCCGAGCGGTCGGGGCGGTAGACGGCGTCGTGGAACCAGGCGGCCAGGCGCACGGCCTCGGGGTCGTCCGCGTGCGCGGCGAGCGTGTCGATGTGCTCCAGGACGGCGAGGAGGTGATCGGCGGTGTGATACCGGCGCTGGGGCTCGGCCCACCGGGTCAGGAGTTCGTCGGCGTAGGGGAGGGCGTCGGGGGTGTCCTCACTCCGTACGGCGGCGAGGGTGCGCAGCCAGCGGCCACGCAGGGTGTTGTCTTCGGGGGTTTCGGGGGTGCCGTGAGCTGTTGCCGTAGCTGCCATGGACGAAGAGCCTAGACGCCGGTGCGCGGCCTCCAACTCCGCGTTGAACTGGGCGCCCGCCACCAGCGACAGGTTCGACAGCCACAGCCAGACGAGAAAGACGACGCTGCCGGCGAGTGAGCCGTAGAGGCGGCTGTACGTCCCCGAGTGGGCCGCGTACAGCGCGAATCCCGCCGACACCAGCAGCCACAGCAGCACCGCGAGCACTCCGCCGGGCAGCGCGCGCCTCAGATGGCGGGTGCCGGGCGGGCCCGTACGGAAGACGATGAGGACCAGAACCGCCGCGAGCGTCAGCAGCAGCGGCCACTTCAGCCCGGTCCACACCACGCTCGCCGTGCTCCCGATGCCCAGCACCGGACCGATCCGGCGGACCGCGTCGCCCGTCAGCACCAGCGTGAACGCGCTCGTGACGAGGAGCGTGAGCAGCGCGCACGCCGTGGCCACGATGCGCGGCGCCGTCCGCCACGGCGGGCGGTGGTCCACGGCGCCGTTCATACGGTGCAGCGCCCGGCGGAAGACGCCGAGATAGCTGGAGGAGGACCAGAGCGCGCCGACCGCGCCGAAGATCGTCAGCAGCCAGGCCGCGGTGCGCTGGTGCGTCATCTGGGCCAGCGCCTCATGGATCAACTGCCGGGACTGGGCGGGGACGAGCGCGGTGATCTGCGAGGCCAGCTCGCTGGACGCGTCGGAGCCCGCGAGACCGATGGCGGCCACGGTCACCAGGAGGGCCGGGATGATCGCCAGGACCGTGTAGTAGGTGAGGGCGGCGGCCGAGTCGGTGGCGTCGTCCCGCCACAGGGCGATCGGGGTGCGACGCAGCGCCTGGGCGTAATGGCGGGGCTCGCGCGGGGGATGCTTGGCGCGTGGGCGGTGCGGGTGCGGGTGCCACCACGCGTGTGCCGGGGTGCGTGCCGGGGCGCGTGCCGGGCGGGACTTGGGCACTCTCGTCTCCCCGTCGGGTGGGTGGCGGTCGAGCTGTACGGCCGTCCTGTCGTACTGCCTGCCCTTCAGGGTGCCCTGCGGGGGGCCTTCGATGCTGTTCACAGCAGTGGCGCACGTGTGGTGTCGCGAGTGGTGCGGGTCCTGCCGAGGCCCGGGCGGGATCGGCCCGGGGTCCCGGCCGGGGCGCGGAGCCGTACGACCGCGTCGATACGTCGTGCGCCCTCGCTGCTCGTCCGGGCGTCGGTGACCGGGCCCGCGACGATGCGCCGTACGACATCGGCCGGGACGGCGTCCGCCTCCAGCCGTACGGAGAACGTCGCGCGCAGGCGGTGCGGCCGGCCCGACAGGGTCACCCGGGCCCGGTCCACACCGGGGATCCGCTCCGTCCGCTCCTCCATGGCCGCCGTCAGCGCTCCGGTACGGAGCCCGAGCCCCGGGCGGGGGAGGGGGAGCGTGCGGGGCTGCCCGGTCCGGAACTGCGCCAGCAGCCACCACACGAGCAGCAGGAACACGACGGCGAGGGCAGCGATGACGGCCGGGGTCCACCAGGCGTCGTCGCGCAGCCGGGACAGCAGGGCGCGGTCCGTCAGGGCGCCGTCGGTCCGGGCGGTGGCCGAGGCGGGCCACCAGCCGGGGAGGTGCGCCCGTACGGTCTGGTGACCGGTCAGGACCCACACGCCCGCCCCGGCCAGAACGGCACCGAGCACGGCCAGCAGGGTGCGGTCGACGGCGCTACGGAGCCGGGGCCGGTGTCTTGGCTGAGGTCGGGGCCGGGATGTGGGCATCGGGGGCTACCTCCTTCTGTTCGCGGTCCTGCTCTCGGTCCTGCTCGTGGTCCTGTTCGCGGGGCGGCTGCCAGTACTGGTCGCGGCGGACACGGACCCGCACCCGTGGCGGCTTCGCCAGGCCGAGACCGGTCACGACGTCCTGCGTGACGCGCCTGAGGACATCGCGCGCCTGGTCCGGATCACCGAAGCTGAGCCGGGCGCGTATGACGATCCGGCGGCGCCCGGCCGTGACCCGTACGCGCGAGACGCCGGGCACGTCGGCCGCGCGATGGCGAACGAGAGCGGCCACGGCCGGTCTGTCGATGCCGGCGCGCGTACCGGACATCGCCAGGCGCCCGCGCAGTCCGGGTGTGAGCGCCACGAACACCAACCACAGGCCGGCCACCGTCGCCGCGGCGGCCCCGACGGCCACCACCGTGTCGGCGGGACCGTGGCTCGTCAGCCAGTCCAGCGTGCGCACCCGCGCGTCGGCCGGCGCGCGGCCGACCGCGACCGCGACGACATCGGCGAGCAGCGCCCCGCTCACGACCGCACCGATCAGTGCGAACACGGCTGCCGGGAAACGGCGTTCGGACCAGGGGCGCCAGCCGGCACGGGGTGCGGTGGACTCCGCCGACTCGGTTGATCCGGCCGTCCCTGTCGACTCGACCGCCGGTGTCGGCGACTGCGCGAGACGGGTGATCCGGACCGCCGTACGGCTGACCGTCAGACCCGTGAGCTGCGCGGTGCGTTCCGTCACTCGCCGCTGCAAGTCCGCCCCGCACGTTTCGAGATGCGCGGGGTAGGCCAGACCGACGTCGAGCTGGATGCGGTCGACCCGGCTGCCGTGTACGTCGGCCGACGCACGCACCACCTCACCCCCGGCCGGCCGCAGCGTCTCCTCCGCGACCCGGCCCGCCACCCGCCGCACCACGCGGTCCGCGATCCGTGTCGCGCCACGGTCGGCGGGCGGAGGCAGGGGCGGGAGGGCGAGCAGAGGTACGAGAGGGGACACGGGCATGGCGGCGGCCGACCGATCTCCCGTGCCCGCGCTCACCGGCGTTTCCGTTCGTCCGGGTCCAGGAACTCACGCAGGCTCATGCCCTGGTCGGCCAGCCGCCCCACCACGAAGCCCACCGCCCCCAACGCGGCCACCAGCAGGAACGCCCCGAATCCGCCGAACCAGCCCGCGAAACCCAACGCCATGCCGACGACCAGCCCCACAAGGGACGCGTTCATCGGATTCTCCGGTTTCATCGGGCCGGTCACTCGACGCGGGTGTCGGTGCCGCTGTTCGACTCGTCCTCGTCGTCGGGCAGATGCACGTCGTTGACCGTGACGTTCACCTCGACGACCTCAAGTCCGGTAATTCGCTCGACGGCCGCGATGACGTTCTCCCTCACGTCACGGGCGACATCGGTGATCGGCACGCCGTACTCCACCACCAGGTCCAGATCGATAGCGGTCTGGCGCTCGCCGACCTCGACCTTCACTCCCCGGCCCACGTTGGGACGGCCGCCCGGAACGCGGTCGCGCACCGCGCCGAGCGTGCGGGACAGACCGCCGCCCATGTCGTACACACCCGGGATCTCGCGCGCCGCCATCCCGGAGATCTTCACGACGACGACATCCGCGATGGAGGTCCGGCCCCGGGTGGCGGCGGGCTCGGAGGCTCCGGTGGCTCCGCTGCCGAGGGTGGTGGAGCCGGCCGCGCCGGGGCTCGTCGTGCCGATGCCCTGGCCGCTCGTCGCCTTGGGGGAGACGGGGGACACTTCCTGGGTCTGGGTCGCTGCCATGGGACAGCCTCCTCGTTTGTCGTATGTCTTATGGCGTGGGTCTTTTGCTGTTGGTCTTTGCTGTTGGTCTTTTGCTGTTCGTCGTGCGGGAGTTCGCCGGTTCTCCCGGACTCTCAACTCGTTGGACACCGGTGCCCGGCATTCGTCACGCGGAAATTTCCACGAGTTCTCGCGTGACGTTCCGCTGTGGCCCGTGTCCAAGGAATGTGTCCGCACGAGATGCATGGAATGGATACGACGAGGCGGCGAGAGGAGTCGGTGAGTGCCCGGCGACAACCTGCTGGCGGTACGCGCGGGCGAGGGTGACGAGGAAGCGTTCGAGCTGCTCGTACGCACCCACGGACCGGTCATGCTGCAACTGGCCACCCGGCTCCTCGGCAGCCGGACCGAGGCCGAGGACGCCGTGCAGGACGCGTTCGTGAGTGCCTGGCGAAAGCTGCCGGAATTCCGGGGCGACGCGGAGTTCAAGACCTGGATATACCGGATTGTCACCAACCGGTGCCTCAACCACCTGCGCGCCCGGCGCCCGGCGACGGACCTCGACTCCGTACCGGAACCGGCCGCGCCCGAGCACGAGTCCTCACCGGCACGTGCCGCCGAGTCGCACGCCGCCGTGCGCGCACTGGCGGTGGCCATGGCCGGCCTCTCGCCCGAGCAGCGGGCCTGCTGGGTGCTGCGGGAGTTGCACGGGATGAGTTACGAGAACATCGCGGAGACGGTCGGGATCAGCCTGGTGGCGGTCCGGGGCAGGGTCTTCCGCGCACGCCGCTACCTGACGGAGGCGATGAGCGCATGGCGCTGAACGCGCATCCCGACCGCCCCGGCCTCGGAAACGGGGTGGCCGCCGAGGGGGAATTCGACGAGACCGACACCGAGACCGGCGCGGGTACTGACACCGGTACTGACACCGGCACCGAGGCTGACGCCGAGACCGGCGCCGAACTGCTTCCGTGCGGGCGGGAGTTGAGCGTCGTCTGGGAAGCCTGGGACGCGGTCGATGGCTCGCCCGGCGCCGTCGGCCCGCGGGTCGTCGCCCCGGATATCGCCGGCTGGCATGTCAGCGACCCACATCTGGTGGAGTGCCCCTACTGCTCCGCCGCGCTGGCCGACCTCGCCGCCCTCGGCGAGGCCGTGGACCGGACGAGGGAGGCCGTGCCGCCCGGCCCGGCCGAGGTCTCCGATCTCACGACCCGAGTCATGGACATCGTGCGACTGGAGCTGCGGCCCGGCCGCTCCCTGCCGCTCGGTGAGCCCGACGAGGACCTGTGGATCGTGGAAGCGGCGGCGGCACGCGCCTTCCGGGCCGCCGCCGAGTCCCTGCCGGGGGTACGGGCGGGGAGCTGCCGCATCAGCCCGCGCGAGCGTGGGCCCGTGAACGTACGGCTCGAAGTGGCGGCCGCGCTCCACCTCAATCTGCCGGAGCTGGCCGAGGAGATCCGGGCGCGGGTCGCGGACTCGGCGCGGGACGCCATCGGTATCGAGGTGGAGAGCATCGACGTGCTCGTGATCGACCTCTTCGACGATGACGATGACGATGGCGAAGAGGAAGGCGAAGAGGACGATGCCGATGTCGACGATGACGACGACGAAGAAGAGGGAGGAGACGGCCGATGACACCCAACGGGACCGCCGGCACGACCGGTGCGATGAAGGACGCTCTGGCGCTGGCCGCCGTCGACGCCGTGGAGCGGGTGCCCGGGGTGGCCTTCCTGCGGCCCGGACTCGCCGACCTGGTCCGGGCGTCGTACGCGTCGCGCGACCGGCGGAAGTCCGGCGTACGGGTGCGGCCGGGCACGGCTCCTGGCGCCTGGCAGGTCGAGGTCCAGTTCGTCGCCCGGCGGACGCACCGCACGCTGGATGTGACGCGCGCGGTGCGGGACGCGGTACTGGGGGTGACGGAGGCCGGTGACTCCCGGCGTATCACGGTGACGGTGACTGTCACCGGCCTCATCTGACCGGACTGGTCCCACCCAACTGATTCAACCGGGCGGGTTCAACCGAACCCGGCTCAACCGAACGGGTTGAACCGACCCGGCTCAACCGACCCCGGCCCATCCGACCCGATTCAGCGGGTCACTGCGCCAGCCACTTCAGGCCGTTGATCAGGAAGCGGTTCTGCGTGGCGCTGTCGAACGTGGACGACAGGCCGGTGTTGGTGTTGTAGTCCATGGCGTTGTGGCCGAAGTTCGCGTACAGCATCTTGTAGTTGCTGTTGGTCCACAGGATCGGGTAATCCCCGCTGTACCAGGACTGGTTGGGGTCCGTACCGAGCGGGAAGCTCGACTTGTCGACCGAGGCCAGGACCTTGATGTTGGGGTTCGACCGGAGATTGTTCGACCAGCTGTACCACTCGCTGACCGACGAGGTGAAGGTCGCCGGAACGCCCGCGAGCGACGGGTGCGAGGTGTTCTCGGTCTTCAGCTTGGCGGTGGTCGGGCCCCAGGTATTGGACTTGAAGTTGCCGCTGCCCAGGAACTCGTTGTGGTACCAGGGCCACTGCTGGGCGCCCGTCGTGAAGGCCGCGACATGGAAGCCCATCCAGCCGCCACCGTTGCGCATGTACTGCTCGAAGCCCGACCGCTGGGCGGCGCTCTGCGGCAGGTCGTCGAGGAACAGGACCACGTCCACGCCCTGGAGGCCGGTGCCGGTCAGCCGGTTCCAGTTGTTGGTCGACTCGAACGTGAAGTTGTTCGCCGCGGCGGTCTGCGGGAACCACTTCCTCGCCTCCGCCACGAAGTTGATGTGCGCGGCGTCCCAGGTGCCGCTGTAGAAGCCGAGGACCTTGAAGTCCGCGGCCTGCCGGTCGGCCGTCTGCTCGGCGGCCGGCGTCGCCGACGCCGTGCGACCGGTGGTGGGTACGGCGGCCAGGCCGAGGAGGACGGCGAGCAGGAGGAGCAGACGGAGTGGGCGTTGCGTGAAACGTGTCCTGGTGAGCACGTGACGATCCCTTCCTGAGTGGGGGTTGTCATGCATATGACAGACAGGTGGATCGAGAAACGGACGTTCGGGAAGCGACAGAAAG
This sequence comes from Streptomyces sp. NPDC057307, assembly GCF_042667665.1. NCBI lineage: Bacteria > Bacillati > Actinomycetota > Actinomycetes > Kitasatosporales > Streptomycetaceae > Streptomyces > Streptomyces sp. NPDC057307. Next base: position 48,574 of record NZ_JBHUZM010000013.1, read on the forward strand.
CGCTTCACCTCTTCGATCTAAGAAGTGAAGCGCCACCCTGTCAAGGCTTTGGTCTGGACCAGTATTCGGCCGCTCGAACAGCTCAGCCGGATGCCTTGAAGCCGCGGAGCCGCAGGGAGTTGCCGACGACGAAGACGGACGAGAAGGCCATGGCGGCGCCGGCGATCATGGGGTTGAGGAGTCCGGCGGCGGCGAGGGGGAGCGCGGCGACGTTGTAGCCGAAGGCCCAGAAGAGATTGCCCTTGATGGTGCCGAGGGTGCGGCGGGAGAGGCGGATGGCGTCGGCGGCGGCGCGCAGGTCACCGGTGACGAGGGTGAGGTCGCCCGCTTCGATGGCGGCGTCGGTGCCGGTGCCCATGGCCAGGCCGAGGTCGGCCTGGGCGAGCGCGGCGGCGTCGTTGACACCGTCGCCGACCATGGCGACCGACTTGCCCTGTGCCTGGAGGCGTTTGACGACATCGACCTTGTCCTCGGGCATGACTTCCGCGATGACGTCGGTGATGCCGACCTCCCTGGCCACCGCCTCGGCGACGGTCTTGTTGTCGCCGGTGAGCAGGACGGGGGTGAGCCCGAGGCCGCGCAGCCGGCGGATCGCCTCGGCGCTGGTGTCCTTGACGGCGTCGGCCACTTCCAGGACGCCGCGCGCCTCACCGTCCCAGGCGACCGCGATGGCCGTACGACCCGCGGCCTCCGCCTGCGACTTGGCGCGCTCCAGCTCCTCCGGAAGCCGGATCTCCCACTCCGCCAGAAGCCGCTCGCGTCCGACGAGGACGGCGTGGCCTTCGACGATTCCCTGGACTCCGAGGCCCGCGACGTTCGTGAAGTCCTCGGGGGCGGGGAGGGTGCCGACCTGGTCGACGGCTCCGGTGGCGACGGCGCGGGCGATGGGGTGCTCGGAGGCGTGCTCCAACGCGCCGGCCAGCCGGAGGAGTTCCGCCCTGTCCGTGTTGGGCGCGGTGTGGACGTCGAGGAGGGTCATCCTGCCGGTGGTGACGGTGCCGGTCTTGTCGAGGACGATCGTGTCGACCTTGCGGGTCGATTCCAGGACCTCGGGGCCCTTGATGAGGATGCCGAGCTGTGCGCCGCGCCCCGTGCCGACCATCAGGGCGGTGGGCGTGGCCAGGCCGAGCGCGCAGGGGCAGGCGATGATCAGTACGGCGACGGCGGCCGTGAACGCGGCCGTCAGGCCCGATCCGTTGCCCAGCCAGAAGCCGAGTGTGCCGAGCGCGAGGGCGATGACGACGGGGACGAAGACGGCGGAGATCTTGTCGGCGAGGCGCTGGGCGGCGGCCTTGCCGTTCTGCGCGTCCTCGACCATGCGCGCCATGCGGGCGAGTTGGGTGTCGGAGCCGATACGGGTGGCGGCCACGACCAGCCGACCTCCCGCGTTGAGGGTCGCCCCGGTCACGGCGTCGCCCGGCCCGACCTCCACCGGCACCGACTCACCGGTCAGCATGGACGCGTCGACGGCGGAGGTGCCCTCGACCACGGTGCCGTCGGTGGCGATCTTCTCCCCCGGACGTACGACGAACCGGTCCCCGACCGCCAACTCGCCCGTCGGGACGGTCACTTCCGCGCCGTCGCGCAGGACGGTGACCTCCTTCGCGCCCAGTTCCATCAGCGCCTTCAGCGCGGCCCCGGCCTTGCGCTTGGAGCGGGCCTCGAAATACCGGCCCGCCAGGATGAACGCGGTGACACCCGCCGCCGCCTCCAGGTAGATGTTCCCCGCACCGTCGCTCCGCGCGATCGTCAGCTCGAAGGGGTGCGTCATGCCCGGAGTGCCCGCCGTACCGAAGAACAGCGCCCACAGCGACCACAGGAACGCCGCCGACGTGCCCACCGAGATCAGCGTGTCCATCGTCGCCGCGCCGTGCTTGGCGTTCGTCCACGCCGCGCGGTGGAACGGCCACGCGGCATAGGTGACGACAGGCGCGGCGAGGGTCAGGGACAGCCACTGCCAGTACTCGATCTGCAGCGCCGGGATCATCGCCATCGCGATGACGGGGACGGAGAGGACGACGGCGGTGATCAACCGCTCGCGCAGGGGCCGCAGTTCGTCGTTCTCACGGTCACGGTCACGGTCACGGTCGCTGCCGGCGCCGTCGCTGTCGGCGCGGTCGTCCCGGCCCGTACCGGGGGAGCCGCCCGCCGGTCGGGGCGGGGGTGGTTCGGCGGCGGTGTAGCCGGTCGCCTCGACGGTGGCGATCAGGTCGCGTACGGAGAGATCGCCCTGCGCGTAGCTGACCTTGGCCTTCTCCGTCGCGTAGTTGACGGTCGCCTCGACGCCGTCCATGCGGTTGAGCTTCTTCTCGATACGAGCGGCGCAAGAGGCGCAGGTCATGCCACCGATGGCGAGTTCGACGTCGACCGTGGCGGCCGGGGCCGCGGCCGGGTCCGTCGCGTTGGCCGGGGCGTTGGCCGGGGCGGCGGAGGCGACGGCGGGTGTGTCGGTTGCCGGTGTGGTGCTCATGACTGGCCTTCTCCTCTGAGTCCTCTGAGTCCCGGTGTGCTCTGTCGCGATACCGGGTCCTATACCCCTAGGGGGTATCTAGCTCCTGATTCATGTATACCCCTCGCCCCTATCTCAGGCAAGGGTAGTTCCTCGCTTGACTTTATACCCCCCAGGGGTATATTCGAATCATGAACATCACCATGAACACCGGGGTCAGGATCGCCGCGTACGCCGCCGCGCTCGCCGTGACATTCGGGGTCGCGTACGGGGTGGGGACGGCTACGGATCCGGTCGTCGCCGAGAAGCCGCCGCCCGCGCAGCACGAGAAGGAGCACGGGGCGGGCGGGGAGTCGGGTGGGGAGTCGGGCGCCGAGGAGGCGGACAAGGGTGAGGCGGGCAGGAGCGCTGACGCCGCGACGGCGAAGCTGCCCGCCGGCGGACTCCAGATCTCCGACGGCGGCTACAGCCTCGCCCTCGAAAAGACCGCGATCGAGGCCGGGGCCCGTACGGAACTGAAGTTCTCGATCAAGGACGAGCACGACCGCAACCTCACCTCGTACGAGCGCGAGCACGAGAAGGAGCTGCACTTCATCGTCGCCTCGCGCGATCTGACGGTCTTCCGGCATCTGCACCCGGAGCGCGCGGCCGACGGCGTGTGGTCCATCCCCGTCGAACTGCCCAAGGCGGGCGACTACCGGGTCTTCGCCGACTTCACGCCGGGCGGGGCGGCGGAGGGGAGCGCCGCCGAAGAGGGTGACGCCCACGGGGAGGGCGGCCACGGGGAAGGCGGCCACGCCGCTGCCGCGACGAACCTCACACTCGGCGCGGACCTCGCCGTCTCGGGGCCGTACAAGCCCTCCGCCCTCCCGCCCGTCCGCGCCACCGCCGAGGTCGACGGCTACCGGGTCGCACTCGACGGCGCGCTGACCCCCGGCAAGGCGAGCGACGTGAAGCTGACGGTCAGCAAGGACGGCAAGCCCGTCGCCAACCTTCAGCCCTACCTCGGGGCTTACGGCCATCTCGTCGCCCTCCGCGCCGGCGACCTCGCCTATCTGCACGTCCACCCGGACGGCCGGTCGGGCGCGACGGTGTCCTTCGGGGCGACGGCGCCCAGCGACGGGGCGTACCGGCTGTTCTTCGACTTCCGGCACGAGGGGAAGGTCCGGACCGCGTCCTTCACCGTCCGGGCCGGCGGTCACTGATGTGGTGTGGTGGAGGTTGGTGATGCGGACGCGGCGTGCGGCGTCGTAGGCTGGCTATTGGACTAGACCTATAGCGGGGCGACTGGCGAACGATCGTCCCGTTCGTCCCGAGTTCTGCCCGGCTTCGCGGTCTCACGACCAGCTTCAGACCAGCTTCCCGACCAGCCTCCCGAACGGAATGGGTTCCCATGAGCAAGCGTGCAGTCCTGGAGGTGATCGCCCTCGACGCCGAGGACGCTGTCGCGGCCCAGGCCGGCGGGGCGGACCGGCTTGAGCTGGTCACCGACATGGCGGCGGACGGCCTCACCCCCGCGGTCGAGACCTTCGCCAAGATCCGTGCCTCCGTCGACATCTCGCTGCGCGTGATGCTGAGACTCCAGGACGGCTTCTCGGCGGGCTCACCGGAAGACGTGGACGCGCTGGTGGAATCCGTGGGCGCGATGCGGATCGAGGGCGCCGACGAGTTCGTACTCGGCTTTCTCGACATCGCCGGCAACCCGGACCTCGTCACGGTCGAACGGCTCGTCGCGGAGCTGGACCCCTGCCGCTGGACCTTCCACCGGGCGATCGACCGCGCGGCCGACCGCGACGCGCTGCGCAAGCAGCTCGCGGACCTGCCCGGTCTGGACACGTATCTCACGGCCGGTTCGGCGAGCGGGGTCGACGAGGGCATCCCGGTCCTGCTGGCGGAGGCGGCGTCCGGGGCGCGCGGCGAACCGGGTTACGGTCCCGAACTCCTCGTCGGCGGCGGGCTGCGGCTCGACCACCTCCCGCGGCTCCGGGCGGGCGGCCTGAACGCGTTCCACATCGGCGGCGCGGCCCGGCCGAACGGCTGGGCCGCGCCGGTGGACGAGGCGACGGTACGGGAGTGGCGCGAGGCGATCGACAGGCCCTGAGCTTCCGTTCCTCGACCCGTTCCTCGACCCGTTCCTCGACCCGTTCCTCGACCCGTTCCTCGACCCGTTCCTCGGTTACGTGGGTTACGTGGATTACGCGCGTTCCAGCAGCATCGCCATGCCCTGACCGCCCGCGGCGACGACGGACACCAGGGCCGTCGACAGGTCGTCGTGCCGCAGCGTGGTGAGGGCCGTGGTGGTGAGGCGCGCGCCGGCGGCGCCGAAGGGTTCGCCCAGGGCGATGGAGCCCCCGTGCGTGTTCACGCGGTCGGGGTCGAGGCCGAGGGCGGCGCAGTAGGCGAGCACTTGGGCGGCGAAGGGTTCGTTGCCGGCGACGGTGCCCACGTCCGAGAGCGACATCCCCGCCCGGCCGAGCACGGTACGCGTCGCGGCGACGGGCGCGGGGCCTTCCGTCTCCGGGCTGGAGGCGGACAGCGCGGTGGCGAGAACGCGGGCGAGCGGGGTGTGGCCGTGCTCGCGCGCGTACGACTCCGACATCACGACGACCGCCGCGGCGCCGTCGGACAGCGGGGAACTGTTGCCCGCGGTGACCCTGCCGCCCGGTCGGAACCGGGGCGGCAGCGCGGCCAGGCTCTGCGGAGTCACCCCGGTGCGGGGGCAGTCGTCGGTGCCGGCTGTCGTACCGTCGGGGGCTTTGACCGGCGTGATGTCACCGAAGTGGAAGCCCTCGGCGACGGCGAGTTCGGTGAGGCGGTGCGAGCGGGCCGCGTAGGTGTCCATGGACTCGCGGGAGATGCCGAACGCGTCGGCGGCGTTCTCGGCGGCGAGGCCGACGGGGATGTACGGGTCGGGCAGCAGGTGCTCTTCGCGGGGGTCGGTCCAGGGCGACGGCGGGCTTCCGGGCAGGCTGTCGAGCGGGGTCCCGGGCAGGGCGCGGCGGGCGGAGCGTTCGCGGGCCGCGGCGAAGGCGGGGTTCTCGGTGTCCGGCCAGGTGTCGCTGCTGCCGTTCAGGCTGAGGCGCGAATGCGACTCCACGCCCGCGGCGACGACGACGTCCGCGTCGCCGCACCGCACCGCTTGGGCGGCCATGCGGATGGCCTGGAGGGAGGACGTACACAGGCGGTTCACCGTCACTCCCGGCACATGGTCCCAGCCGAGCAGGACGGCGGCGATCCTGGCGATGTTGAAACCCTGCTCGCCGCCGGGCAGCGCGCAGCCCACGACGAGGTCGTCGATGTCCGCCGGCGCCGTGCCCGGTACGCGGGCCACGGCTTCGGCGACGGTGTGGGCGAGCAGGTTGTCGGGCCGGACGGCGGCGAGCGCGCCGGTGCGGGTGCGCCCGATGGGCGTACGGACGGCGGAGACGATCACGGGGTGCCGCATGAGGTGGTCCAGGTCGGTCGAAGGGGCTGGTGGGGATGGGGTGTTACAGCTTCGGGGAGGCCGGTGGGGGCGTTACCGCCTCAGGGCCGGGCGGTGGGGCGGGGCGGCGCTGCAGCAGCAGGGCGGGCCGGTGGGTGCGCGGCCAGTGGTCCGGGCTCAGGACGAACTCCAGCCCCTCGCGCGGGAACCGGTCCTCGCCGCCGGCCTCCGGCAGCAGTCGGCGTACGGCCCGCCGGTCGAGCAGATCCACGGCGGTGCCGACGGCCGGGATGGGCGAGGACGGCTTCTGGGCTTGGGTGAACCTGCCCTTCAGCGGGGGCGGGGCACTTTCGCCTCAGCTCGCGAACGGCGAGGGGCAGGGCCTCGCCGTCGCTCCGGGTGGGGAAGTGGCAGCCGAGGGCGGGGAGTTCACGCCGTAACCCGGTGTGGGGGCAGACCTCAGCGGCGGAGACCACCGCGAAGACCACCGGGCGGAAGATCACCACGAGTCCGGCACGTCCGCCGTGCTCCCGTACGAGGGGCCCGCGTCCGCCCTCCTCGGACCCGGGCGTGCCAGTGGGCGGGGCGCCCGCGAAACCGGCGTATCCCGTGAGACCGCACATCGTCGCCACCCCCGGCCCCGTACGAACGGGGCAGCCTCGCGAGTCAGGCCTCCGGCTCAGTCGTGGGGAAGCCGGCGCCCGGACATCCGAAGCCGACCGCCACGAGAGGAAACGATCATTCCCGGGAGAGGTCACTCCCGGTGTCGGCGTTCCGGGTGGCGGTCTGGGCGGTCTGGGCGGTCTGAGCGGTCTGCGTGGCGGTCGCGGCGTCGTGGGTGGGCTCTATGCCCTTGAACGACAGCACCACGATGGTCACGGCGCCCGCGAAGATCCCGATGTCGGCGACGTTCCCGACGAAGAACCCCGAGTAGTCGATGAAGTCGACCACGTGCCCGCGCCCGAAGCCGGGGGCGCGGAACAGCCGGTCGCCGAAGTGGGAGGTGGCGCCGCCGAGGAGCAGGCCGAGTGCGTACGTCCACGGGGTGGAGCGCACACGCCACGCGTACCAGGCGATGGCCACCACGGCGACCCCGGCGAAGACGGTGAAGATCCAGGTCACGCCGGTGCCCATGGAGAAGGCGGCGCCGGGGTTGTAGACGAGCCAGAAGCGGATGAAGTCGCCGATGACGGAGATCGACTCCGAGTCCCCCAGCGCGCTGACGGCCCACCACTTGGTGCCCTGGTCGAGGAGGAGCAGCCCGAGGGCGACGCCGATGGCCGACCAGAAGAGGCGGCGGGTGGGGGAGGCGGTGGCGGTGTTGCCGCTGTCCGTAGGCGCCTCGACCTCGCCCCCGGCCTCGACCTCGCCCCCGGCCTCGACCTCGCCCTCGGCCTGGGCCGGTGCGGCGGGCACCGACCCCGCCCCCGACCCCGCTCCCTGCACCGAATCCGCTCCATCGGCGGCCACGGCCACCGTCTCCGCCTCGGGATCATCGTTCGAGTTCACCCGAACAGTGTCGCCTACCCGGCCGACCCCGCCCAGGCCGTGTCCAACTGCTCCGGCAGCGGAGAGGCGTGGATCACGAGCAGGCCCGAGACCGCGCGGGTCAGGGCCACGTACAGGCGGCGCAGGCCCGTGCGCTCGTCCGGTTCGCCCGCCACCACCGCCGAGGGCTCGTCCAGGACCACGTAGTCGTACTCAAGGCCCTTCGCCAGCGACGCCGGGACCAGGGTGAGGCGGGAGACCGCCGTCGTCTCCTCGCCGGGGGACAGGTACGGAAGGTCCGCCGCCGACAGGGCGGCGGACAGGGCCGGGATACGGGCGTCCGCCGCGATCAGGCCGATCGAGCCCTCGTGGCGCAGCGACTCCAGGCAGGCGCCGACGACCGCCGCGTCCGCTTCGGCCGGATCCGCCGCCGTGTCCGCTTCGGCCTGGCCCACCGCCCGTACCTCCAGGGAGCCCGGCGACTCACGTACCGATGCCACCTCCGTCAGCCCCGGCGAGATCGTGGGCAGCAGGCGCGACGCGTAGGCGATCACCTCGCGCGGTACGCGGAAACCGGCCGTCAGTTCCTCGACCAGCGCGTCCGGCTTGCCCAGATGCGTCAGGGCCTCCGCCCAGCTCGCCGTCGCCCAGGGCGTGGTGCCCTGCGCGAGGTCCCCGAGCACCGTCGCCGAACCGGTCGAGCAGCGCCGGCCCACCGCCCGGTACTGCATCGGGGACAGATCCTGCGCCTCGTCCAGTACGACATGGCCGAGCGAGTGCGTACGGGACACCAGGTCGTTCGCCTCGTCGATCAGCACCGCGTCCGCCGACGACCACTTCGCCGTCCGCAGGCTGCGCGGCGGCTTCGTCCACAGCAGTGCCTTCTGCTCCTCCGCCGTGAGCAGCCCCTCCGCGTGCTCGGCCAGGAAGTCCATGTCGGAGAGCAGCCGCAGCACCAGTTTCGCCGGGTCGACGGCGGGCCACAGCGTCTTGACGGCGGCTTTCACCGCGGGGTTACGGGCCACCGCGTCCTGCACACGGTCGTCGGGCGCCTCGCCGGATCTCTCCATCTGTACGAGCACGGCGTGTGCGATGCGCTGCGGCAGGGCGTCGTGCGCGGCGCCGTAGCGGATGTCGCGGGCCAGCAACTCCCGTACCAGTTCTTCGAGTTCGTACGCCGGGATCCGCCAGCGCCGGGAGCCGCGCACCACCATGACCGGCTCGGTCGGCAGCGTGACGTGCGAGCGGACGGCCCGGCGCAGCACCTGCGCCATGCGGGCGTCGCCCTTGACGACCGCCGTCGCCGCGCTGTCCACGCCCGTCACCCGCACCTGGCCGGGCCCGGACGCCACCAGCTCGTCGACGGTCGCCTGCTTGACCTCCAACTCGCCCAGCGCGGGCAGCACTTGCTCGATGTAGTGCAGGAAGGAGGCGTTCGGCCCGATGACCAGCGTGCCGGTACGGGCCAGCCGGTCGCGGTGCGCGTACAGCAGATACGCCACCCGGTGCAGGCCGACCGCCGTCTTTCCGGTGCCGGGGCCGCCCTGCACACAGACGGAGCCGCCGAGCCCGGAGCGGACGATCTCGTCCTGCTCGGGCTGGATCGTCGCGACGATGTCACGCATGGGGCCGACGCGCGGGCGCTCGATCTCGGCCTGGAGGAGCTTGCTGGAGTGGACCGCCTCCGTGGGGTCGGAGAGGTGTTCGTCCTCGTACGCGGTCAGCTCGCCGGCCGTGTAACCGAAGCGGCGGCGCAGGCCGACGTCCAGCGGATTCTTCTTGGAAGCCTGGTAGAAGGCCTGCGAGACGGGTGCGCGCCAGTCGATCACCATGGGGTCGCCGTCGGCGTCGTGGACGTGCCGCCGGCCGATGTAGAAGCGCTCGCCCTCGGCGCCCTCGGCCTCGTCGGCGCCGACGGCGTGCTCGTAGTCGAGGCGGCCGAAGAAGAGCGGGGTGTGGGAGAGGTCGGCGAGTGCCTTGATGCGGTCCTCGATCTGGGATTCGAGGACGGCGGCGTTGACCCAGTTCGCCGTCACGTCGCGGATGTCGAGGGCCTGGACGTCCTCGCGCATGGAGCGAAGGGCGGCGCGGGAGGCGTCGAGGTGGGCGCGTTCACGGGCGAGGAGGGGGTCGGTGCCGGTGTCAGTGCCGGTGTCGGTGTCTGTGCCGGTGTTTGTGCCGGTGCTCGTGCTCGTGTCTGTACGGGTCGGTGCGGGGTCGTGCGCGGACACGGTGGTGCCTCCGGATGTACGCAGGCCGACGGGCCGCGACCCGGTGGTGACGGGGTGGCGGCGAGGTGTCGGCGATGGATCACGTCAGGGCAGCCGCCCGGTTTCCGACCGGGTGGCGGCGCTCCTCGGAGGGAGGCGGGAGAAGAGGGAGAGTGTAGTCAGCGGGCGGCGGGCGGGCGAACGGTTATTTCCGGCTCGCTCTCGTTCCCTGGTACGTGTCAGGGATGGGAGGCGTAGTCCCCGTAGGGGATGCCGTATCTCTGGAGTCGTAGGAAACGGCTCTGCCGTTTCACTCCGCAGAGCGATGTGTTCCGGTCGCCGGAGAAGCACCATTGAAGTATGAGTACAGCGACCTTCACCCCCATCCCGACCGTGCACACCGGCCCCTCGCACAGCGGGGCGACGGCGCTCGGTTCCGCCCCTCACACCGGCCCGCACGCCCCGCACCGCGTCGGCGACGCGCTGCGGGCCGTCAAGGTCTTCGTGACCGCCGCGTTCAGCGTGGCCGTCCTCGGTGAGTACGGGGAGGAGGCGGGCATTATGCGCTGAGCCCCCGACCGCCGTAGGCCCCTGCCCCGCCCTGCCCTCCGAAGCCCTGCCCCGCCCTGCCCGCCGCCCCCCGGCTCAGTTGCCGGCCAGCAGCTCGTCGGCGTCCACGATGCGGTAGGCGTATCCCTGCTCGGCGAGGAACCGCTGGCGGTGCGCCGCGAAGTCCTGGTCGATCGTGTCGCGGGCCACCACCGAGTAGAAGCGGGCCTCGTGACCGTCCGCCTTCGGGCGGAGCACCCGGCCCAGCCGCTGGGCCTCCTCCTGGCGGGAGCCGAATGTGCCGGACACCTGGATCGCGACCGTCGCCTCCGGCAGATCGATCGAGAAGTTCGCGACCTTCGACACGACGAGTACCGAGATCTCGCCCTGCCGGAACGCCTCGAACAGCTTCTCCCGCTGCGCGTTGCTCGTCTCACCCTTGATCACCGGGGCGTCCAGATGCTCGCCCAGCTCGTCGAGCTGATCGATGTACTGGCCGATGACCAGCGTCTGCTCGCCCATGTGCTTACGGACCAGCGCCTCCGTCACCTTGCGCTTCGTCGCCGTCGTCGCGCAGAAGCGGTACTTCTCGTCCTGCTCGGCCGTCGCGTACGCCAGCCGTTCGCTGTCGGTGAGATTGACCCGTACCTCGACACAGTCCGCGGGTGCGATGTAGCCCTGCGCCTCGATCTCCTTCCACGGCGCGTCGAAGCGCTTCGGCCCGATGAGAGAGAAGACGTCCGACTCACGGCCGTCCTCCCGTACGAGCGTCGCCGTCAGCCCCAGCCGACGCCGCGCCTGGAGGTCGGCGGTGAACTTGAAGACAGGAGCGGGCAGCAGATGCACCTCGTCGTAGATGACCAGGCCCCAGTCGCGCGAGTCGAACAGCTCCAGGTGCGGATAGACGCCCTTACGGCGGACCGTGAGCACCTGGTACGTGGCGATGGTGACCGGGCGGATCTCCTTGCGGGTCCCGCTGTACTCGCCGATCTCCTCCTCGGTGAGCGACGTCCGCCGGATCAGCTCGTGCTTCCACTGCCGGGCGGAGACGGTGTTCGTGACGAGGATCAGCGTCGTCGCCTTCGCCTGCGCCATCGCCCCCGCGCCGACGAGCGTCTTGCCCGCGCCGCACGGCAGCACCACGACCCCGGACCCGCCGTGCCAGAAGCCCTCGACGGCCTGCTTCTGGTACGGCCGCAGCGACCACTCCCGCTCGTCCAGCTCGATGGCGTGCGCCTCGCCGTCCACATACCCGGCCAGGTCCTCGGCCGGCCAGCCCAGCTTGAGCAGCGTCTGCTTGATCTGCCCGCGCTCGGAGGGGTGCACGGCGACGGTGTCCGGGTCGATCCGCGTCCCGACCAGCGGCTGCACCTTCTTCGACCGCAGGATCTCCTCAAGCACGGGCCGGTCGGTGCAGGTCAGCACGAGCCCGTGGGTGGGGTGCTTGGACAGGGTGAGCCGCCCGTACCTGGCCATGGTCTCGGCGACGTCCACGAGCAGCGCGTGCGGCACCGGATAGCGCGAGAACGCCACCAGCGCGTCGATGACCTGCTCGGCGTCGTGCCCGGCGGCGCGGGCGTTCCACAGTCCGAGCGGGGTCAGCCGGTACGTATGGATGTGCTCCGGCGCGCGCTCCAGCTCGGCGAAGGGCGCGATGGCACGACGACAGGCGTCGGCCTGGTCGTGGTCCACCTCCAGCAGCAATGTCTTGTCGCTCTGGACGATGAGAGGTCCATTCACAGCTGCGCCCTTTCGTCCTTCGTACGGCCACTACACGCGGCCAAACGTCCAGTGTCGCGCATCGCGGACGGTTTCGGGGCGGGTGCCGCGTGTGAGGTGGGCCGGGTCGGATCGGGTGCCTGCTCTCTCTGCCGTACCCGGGGGCCCTACCCCAGATAGGGCTCTGCCCGATGCTCGGTGAAGTGCTGGAGACGTAGCCGTTGGGTGTGGTGCATGGGCAGCGAGTCGAGTTCGACCGCCTCCACGAACCGCAGTTCCGTGCTCTCGTCGGAGATGGCCAGCTCACCGCCGACGATGCGCGCGGTGAAACAGACGTCGAACTGCCGCCGCACCTCCCCGTCGCTGTACTCGATGATGTGCCGGGGGTCGGTATAGGTACCGACGAATCCCGTGATCTCCACATCGAGTCCGGTCTCCTCCTTGACCTCACGAACGGCCGTCGTGAAGAGCGATCCGCAGGCCGCAGACCGAGTGGAGTGTCCGCCGATGCGACGAGGGGTGCATGCGGACGGCCGGAGGAATGTCACCTTTAGTGTCTGGTTGCTGACTCTGTGACGCTAACGTGGGTTGGGGGAAATCCGCGAAGCGAAAGGGGCTGGGCGCATGGCCGGCCGGGTCGAACGCGAAGAGCCGCAGTCCAACGAAGAGTTCTACGGGGACGAGCTGCGACGCAGGCGGGAGGCCGCCGAGTTGACGCAGGCCGATGTGGGTGAGCGGGTGGTGTGTTCGCCGTCGCTGATCGCCCACTTCGAGGCGGGGCGGCGCACGCCCTCGCTGCCGGACGCGCAACGCCTGGACAAGGTGCTCCGTACGGACGGGTTCTTCGTGCGGATGCGGCGGACGCTGGGCAAGGTGAAGTTCGCCGAACACTTCGAGGCGGCGGCCGAGGCGGAGCAACTCGCCTCGTTCATCGAGGAGTACGCGGTGTCGTTGATGCCGGGTGTCCTTCAGACGGAGCGGTACGCGCGGGCGGTGCTACGAGCAGGGCAGACGAACAGCACCGCCGCGGATGTCGATGAACGTGTGGCCAACAGGCTTGAGCGCGGACGTATGTTGAACAACCGGGAGAGCCCAACCGTGTGGGCGATCCTGAACGAGAACGTCATCCGGGCCGTGGTCGGTGGGCCTGAGGTGATGGCCGAACAGCTCCGTCATATCGCCGCGTTGGGGCGATCCGGGCGGGTGCTGGTGCAGGTGGTGCCCCATAGGGAGGGCGCGCACGCGACCATGAGCAGCATGGTGAAGCTGATGCGCTTCGACGATGCGCCGGACATGGTGTACGTCGAGGGCTTGCTCACCGGGGCGTTGACCGACGAGCCGTCAATGGTGCGTCGTTACCGAGACGCATACGATCTGGCACGGGCAGCCTCTCTTCCCCCGGAGGCATCCCTCGATCTGCTCGACTCGGTGGCGGAGGAGTACGACCATGAGCGTTCATCGCATCACTGACGCATCCATACTCACCACATGGCGCAAGTCCAGCTACAGCGGTGGTGACAACGGCAGTTGTGTGGAGGTGGCCGGTGCGCTTCCGTGGCGCAAGTCCAGCTACAGCGGTCCGGATAATGGTGACTGCGTGGAGGTCGTTGACGGGCTCGTCGGTGTGGTGCCTGTTCGCGACAGCAAGAACCCCCACGGTCCGGCCCTCGTTGTCTCCGGGCAGGCATGGTCCGCATTCATCGATGGTGTGAAGAGCGACCTGTAGGCGGCATGCGGCATGCGGCATGCGGCGTCGGAGGCGGGGCGGCGCAGAGCCCGCCCCGGTGCTACGACACACGCGTAGCACCGAAGCGGGCTGGTGATGCCCCCGGCCCGGACTCCTCAGACCCCGACCTTCGCCGTCAGCTCCCGCCGGGCCCGGGCCGCGCCGCCGACCGGGACCGCGTCGGTGGTCAGGGTCGCCCTGACCAGCCGGATGGGGTGGCCGCTGACCGGCGGGTCGGCGGCCAGCGCCGACAGGACGAGGGGCTCCAGCACGGGCCAGGCGCGGCTGACCCCGCCGCCGACCACCACCGTGGTGATGTCGACGAGGCCCGCCGTCATCACGATCGCGCGGGCGATCCCGGCACCGGCGGCCCGGTACACCGCGAGGGCGTCCTGGTCGCCGTGGCCGACCGCGTCGGCGACCTCGCGGGCGGTCAGCCGGCGGCCGGTCCGCTCCGCGTAACGGGCGCCGATGGAACGGCCGGAGGCCAGGGTCTCCAGATGGCCCCGGCCGCCGCAGGAGCAGAGCAGATCGCCGAAGCCGGGAATGTGCCCGATCTCGCCGGCCGCGCCGTGCGGCCCGGCGAACAGCGCGCCGCCGGTCCACAGCGCGCCGCCGACCCCGGTGCCCAGGGTCATGCCGAGGATGTCCGACTCGCCGCGCACGGCGCCGCCGGAGACTTCCCCGTAGAGGAAGGCGTTGACGTCGTTGTCGAGGAACGCCGGGACGCCCAGCGCCTCTTCGACGGCGTCCGTCACCGCGAAGCCGGCCCAGCCGGTGAAGGAGTCGCTGGCCACCAGGATGCGGCCGGCGGCGGAGTCCACCACGCCGGCCGCGCCGACCCCGGTGCCGGCGAGGCGGCCGGGGGTGCGCTTGAGCAGCGGGGCCAGCGCGCCCATGGCCGCGCCGATCATGGCCCGGCCGCCGTCGGTCGCCGGGGTCGCCACCTCGGCGCGGTCCAGCACGGTCAAGTCCTCGGCGCAGAGCACCACTTGGGTGGTGGTGCCGCCGATGTCCACGCCGGCGAAGAGCGTACGGTCGTGGGCACTCACCCCTGGACCTCCGTCCGGCCGGCCGCGAGGGTGGCCAGGCGTTCGGCTCTGCGGCCGCGTTGGATCACCGGGTCGGGGACCGGCACGGCGGCCAGCAGCCGGCGGGTGTAGTCGGTCTCCGGGTGCAGCAGGGTCGCGCCGGTGGCGCCCTGCTCCTCGATCCGGCCGGCCCGCATCACCACGACGCGCTGGGCGAAGTGCTGGACGACGGCCAGGTCGTGGGAGACGAAGAGACAGGCGAAGCCCAGCTCGTCCTGGAGTTCGGAGATCACTTCGAGTACCGCCTCCTGCACGCTCACGTCGAGCGCGCTGGTGGGCTCGTCGGCGACCAGCAGCCGGGGCTCCAGGACCAGGGCGCGGGCCAGGCTGACCCGCTGGCGCTGACCGCCGGACAGCTCCCTGGGGGCACGCCGGGCGAGATCACGCGAGAGCCGGACCCGGTCGAGGACGGCGGCGACCTTGGCCTGGCGGTCCTTGGCGGAGAGTCCGCGGCGGTGCACCCTGAGCGGTTCCGCGACGCACTCACCGACCGTCATACGGGCATCCAGCGAGGCCACCGGGTCCTGGAGGACCACACCGATACCGGCCCGCAGCGCCCGGCGGGCCCGGGACCGGGTGCGGGCCAGGTCGGTGCCGAACAGCGAGGCGGTGCCGGAGTTCGGCGGGATCAGACCGAGCGCGACGCGGGAGGCGGTGGACTTGCCGGAGCCCGACTCGCCCACCAGGCCCAGGGTCTCCCCGGCGTGGACGGCGAGGGAAACCCCGTCCAGGGCCCGTACGGCGCCCTTGCCGTGGCCGAACACCACCGAGACGTCGCGCAGTTCGACCACCGGCTCGGCGGCCGAGCGGGTGGTCTCGGCGCCCGGCTCGGTGCCGGGGCGGGTGGTCTCGGCGGCCGGCGGCGCGGCCGGGCCCGACTCGGCGACCGTCAGCCGGGGCACCGCGGCCAGCAGCCGCTTGGTGTAGTCGTGGGACGGGCGGAGCAGCACGTCCTCGACCGGGCCGGTCTCCACCAGCTCGCCGTCGTACATCACGGCGACCCGGTCGGCGAAGTCCGCGACCACGCCCATGTTGTGGGTGACCAGCAGGACGCCGGTGCCGGTCTCGACGGCGAGGCGGCGCAGCAGGTCGAGGATCTCGGCCTGGACCGTGACGTCCAGCGCGGTGGTCGGCTCGTCGGCGATCAGCAGGGCGGGCTCGTTGGCGATGGCCATGGCGATGACCACCCGCTGGCGCTGTCCGCCGGAGAGCTGGAAGGGGTAGGCGCCGGCCCGCTTCTCCGGTTCGGGGATGCCGACCTTGCGGAGGAGTCCGACGGCCTCGGCGGCGGCGTCCTTGGCGGACACCTCGCGGTGGTTGCGGATTACCTCGGCGATCTGCTTGCCGATCCGGGTGAGCGGGTCGAGCGCGGTGGCCGGTTCCTGGAACACCATGGCGACGGTCCTGCCGCGCAGCGCCGCCAGGTCGGGCTCGCGGGCACCGACCATCTGGTGGCCGGCGATGGTGGCGCTGCCGGTGGCACGGGCGTTGCCGTCCAGCAGTCCCATCGCGGCGAGCGCGATGGTGGACTTGCCGGAGCCCGACTCGCCGACCAGGGCGAGCGTCTCGCCGGGGCGGACGTGCAGGGAGACACCACGGACGGCCGGCACGTCGCCGGTCTCGGTGGTGAAGACGACACCGAGGTCGTCGAGTTCGAGTATCGGCCCGGCCTGCGGGGCGGCGGAGCCCTGGGCGGCGGTCATCCGCGTCCCCTCACGTCGAATGCGTCGCGGAGTCCGTCCCCGATCGCGTTGAACGCCCAGACCACCATGATGATGGCCAGGCCGGGCGGCAGGATGAGCCACCAGTAGCCGGAGTAGGCGGCGGTGAGTCCGGCCGAGAGCATGCCGCCCCAGTCGGTGGCCGGCGGCTGGACGCCCAGGCCCAGGTAGGAGACGTACGCGACCAGCAGGATGGCGTCGGCGATCTGGAAGGTGGCCGCGACGATGATGGTCGAGACGGAGTTCGGCAGGATGTGCCGGGTGATCGCCCGGGAGTGCGTCCCGCCGATGGCCCGCAGGGTCAGGACGTAGTCGCGGTTCTTCAGGCTGAGCGTCTCGGCCCGGATCAGCCGGGACGGCATCAGCCAGGAGACGAGGCCGAGGATGACGATCAGTCCGGTCGGCCCCGGGGTGGTGATGGCGGAGACCACCAGCAGGATGAAGAGCGCCGGGATGGCGATCCCCGCGTCCACGATGCGCATCATGAGCGCGTCGATCCAGCCGCCCGCGTAGCCGGCGGCGGCGCCCCACAGGGTGCCGATCACGGTGGCCAGGACGCCCGCGGCGAGGCCGACGATCAGCGACACCTTGCCGCCGTACATCAGCCGGCCCAGTTCGTCGTGGCCGACCGCGTCGGTGCCGAGCCAGTGCGAGCCGCTGGGGGCGAGGTTGACCTGCTCCAGCATCGTGTGGGTCTGGTCGGTGGAGTACACCAGCGGACCGACGAAGCAGAACAGGAAGAAGAAGACCACCACGCCGAGCCCGACCACGGCGAGCTTGTTGCGCAGGAAGCGCCGGACGGCGAGCCGGGAGCCCGACGCCGCGGTGGCGGTGGTCTTGCCGGGCAGCCGGCCCGGCTGGATGACGGCGCTCATGCCCGGCCTGCCTTCACTCGGGGGTCGATGATCCGCTGGACGATGTCGGCGAGCAGCGTGCCGACCACCGTGGCGATCGCGATGACCAGCACACAGCCCAGCAGCACCGGGTAGTCGGAGGACTGCGCGGCGGTCCAGAAGAGCAGGCCCATGCCGGGGTAGTTGAAGAGCTGTTCGACCACCAGGGCGCCGCCGAACAGCACCGGCACGTAGTAGCCGAGCATGGCGACCACCGGCGTCAGCGAGTTGCGGAACACATGCCGCCACAGGATGGCGCGGGAGCGGGAGCCGCCGGCCCGCGCGGTCCTGACGTAGTCCTCGGAGAGGTTCTCCAGGGTGGCCGCCCGCATGTAGCGGCTGAACACCGCGATCATCGAGGCGGCACCGGCGACGACCGGCAGCACCAGTGCCTGCGGGTCGGCGAACACCTGGGCGAGCGTGTCCCCTTGAGGGGCCTGGGACGGGAACCACGGCAGCACCTGGCTGAACACCAGCACCAGGATCAGCCCGAGGAAGTACACGGGCGTGGAGTAGGCGATGAAGCTCAGCGTGGTGATGACGTAGTCGACCGGCCTGTTGCGCCGGACGGCCTGCCACATGCCCAGCGGGATGGCCAGCAGAAGGCCGACGATCGCCGAAAGGGCGGTGAGCAACAGGGTCTTGGGCAGCCGCTCGGTGATGAGCTGGGAGACCGGCTCGTTGAGGGTGTACGAGGATCCGAGGTCACCGTGCAGCAGGTTGTTGACGTAGTAGAAGTACTGCACGGGAATTGGCTTGTCGAGGCCCTGATCGTGGTTGAACGACGCGATCTGCTGCGCTGTGGCCTGCGGGCCGAGGATCCCGCGAGCGGGACCCCCGGGCAGGGCGTGCAGCAGACCGAAGACCACGATCGTGACGATGACGATCACCGCGAGGGCCTGGAGGGCCCGTCGCAACAGGAACGAGGAAGTGCTCATGTGCTTTCCGGTCGCTTCGGCTCAGTGGTACGCATGGTCACCGGCCGCGCTCACTTGGTGGTCCACTTCCACATGGCGGGGTGGAAGTTGGCGAGCGAGTCCTGGGCGAAGCCGCTCAGGCCGTTCCTGACCACGGAGACCTGGTAGTCCGGCTCCGGCAGCCAGATGACCGGGAGGTCCTTGGCCAGGGCCGCGCTGTACTTCTGCGCGGCCTCGTCGGAGGCGGAGGTGGTGGTCTCGGTGATCAGCTTGTCCACCGCGGGGTTGGAGTAGCTGCCGAAGTTGGAGCCGCCGCCGGTGGCGAAGAGCGAGTCGCCGCTCGGGTAGGCCGGGAAGTACCAACTGCCCGCGGTGCCGAAGAACGAGAGCTGCCACTTGCAGCCGGACTCGTCGGCCGTGCACTGGCCGGACTGCGCGAGGACCGAGTTGACCGGGGCGGTCTTGATGCCGAAGCCGATGCCGCTCTTGGCGAACGACGACTGCAGGGCGCTCATCATGTTGTCGGTCACGGTCGAACCGGACTGCGAGAGCACCTGCATCTGGAACTTGGTGCCCTTGTCCACCCCGGCGCCGCACTGGTTGTCACCGGTGCCCGGCGTGGTGCACACCATGGTGCCGCCCTGCTCGGTCCAGCCGTGGTCGCTCAGCAGCTGCTTCGCCTTGTCGGTGGAGAAGGGGTACGGGTTCTTCTTCTGCTCCGGCGAGACGAAGGACGAGCTCTGGCCCTGCGGGATCGGACCGTACGTCGGGACCGCGGTGCCGTTGAAGACGACCTTGGAGAGCGTGACCTGGTCCACCGACATCTGGATCGCCTGGCGGGCGTAGAGCTGCTTGAAGACCGGGCCCATGGCGGGGTTGTTGAAGTTGTAGGGCATGTACGTGATGGCCCAGCCGGACCACGGCTTCACGGTGTAGCCCTTGGCGGTGAAGGACGACTTCTGGCTGAGGTTGGTGGCGTTGATGTAGCCGTAGTCGACCGTGCCCGCCCGGAGCGCGTTCTCCTCGGCGTCCGTGGTGGTGAACGGCAGCAGGTTCACGTGTCTGATGTTGGCCTTGCCGCCGCCGTCGTACTTGGGGTTGGCGGTCAGCTGGACCTTGCCGGCCGTGGAGAACGACTTGATCGTGTACGGGCCGCTGACCGTCTTCCAGAGCGGGTCGGTCGCGTAGCCGGAGATCTTCTTGGCGGAGTTGTTCAGATACGTCCAGACCTTCTTGGCGCCCGCGGGGGTGCGGTCGAGGTCCGACACGGCGCCCGAGTCGCTGGTCTTGTCCCAGACGTGCTGAGGCATCACGCGGATCATGCTGAGCTGGTTGGCGAGCATCCACTGCTGGTTGTACGCCTTGTCGAAGGTGAGGGTGAAGTGCGTGGGGTCGACGACCTTGAGCGAGGTCCAGTTGTCCGGCGCCTTGCCCGGGCTGTAGCTGGCCCAGTCCGCCTTGTTGGCCTTGACGAGGTTGAACCAGAACTCCATGTCGCGGGAGGTGATCTGCTTGCCGTCGCTCCAGTGCCGGTCGCCGAGCGTGATGGTGACGCTCTTGCTGTCCTCGGCGAATTCGGCGGCGGTGGCCAGGGAGTTCTTCTTGTTCCAGCCGACCGTGCCGGTGGAGCCGTCATATGCGATCAGCGGCTCCCAAAGGGACTGGGATATCGAAGAGTTGTTGGTGTTGAGGTGCGCGGCGGTGCCGACCGGGAGTATCCAGTTCGGCGTGAAGTTCGCCGGCAGCGCGTAGTTGATGGTGTCCGACGAGCCGGAGCCGGACGACGAGGTACCGCCGCCGGAACAGCCGGCCAGCAGAGCGCCCGTAGTGGCGGCGACGCCCGCGGCGAGGGCCCAGCGGCGGCTGTTCGCCTTGTGACCAGGGAACATGATTCTCCTCAGAGTGAAAGGGCCCGCATGCGTCCCGGGGAGCGGGGCGGGTGCCGCAGGACCGGCACTGCGTTCCCGACAGCTAACGCCGGACACACCTGAGAAACAAAGCAAGAATTAGTAACAAGTAAGTTACTGCGAATTCGAAGTAAGTCTGGCTGTCTCAATCGACCCTCTTTTGTGGGTGCATTTGGATTGATTTGAGGGAGTTCAGGGACGGCTCACTTTCTTCGCCGGACTCTTCCCTTGCGCGAAGGGCGGGCATACTGTCGTCGCCACACCCCCCGTTGCGGAAGTTACTTCTTACATGACTGGAATAAGTGCTTGGGACGGCAAGGCCGCCAAAGGCACCTCGGCCCTTGCCGCGCGAGTTCTGGAATTCGTCGCGTCCGGCCAGGCATCGTCGCGCGCCGAACTCGCCGGACTGCTCGGCGTATCCGCCTCCACGATCTCCCTCAGCGTGGCCCAGTTGCTGGAGCGCGGGCTGATCGCCGAGGAGGGCACCCAGTCCTCCACCGGCGGGCGGCCCCGCAAAGTGCTGAGACTGGGAAGCAGCGACGAGTTCGCCGTCGCCGCCGACCTCGGCGGCCGGCACGCCCGGATCGGTGTGGTGCTGCCCGGCGGCCGGCTGACCGATGTCTCGACCGTCCCCTTCGTGATCGCCGACGGTCCCGAGGCGGCCCTGCCCCGGCTCGCCGAGACCCTGGAGGGGCTGGCCGAGCAGCGCGGACGGAGCAGGCTGCGCGGCGTCGGGCTCTCGCTGCCCGGCCCGGTGGACATCGCGTCGGGCTCCGCCGTCATGCCGTCCCGGATGCCGGGCTGGAACCGATTCCCCGTCACCGCCTGGCTGGAGGAACGCTTCGGCGTCCCGGCCGCCGTGGACAACGACGCCAACTGCATGGCGGTCGGCGAGCACACCGTACGGCCCGCCGAACACCGGAAGACGATCATGGTGAAGATCGGCTCCGCGATCGGCGCCGGCGTCATGGTCGACGGACATCTCTACCGGGGCGCCACCGGCATGGCCGGTGACATCACCCACATCCGGATCGACGGCGGCGGCGACATCCCCTGCTCCTGCGGCAACACCGGCTGCCTGGAAACCGTGGCCTCGGGCGCCGCCCTGGTCCGTATCCTGCGCGAACGCGGCGCCGACATCAGCAGCCCCGAGGACGTGGTCCGGCTGGCCGTCGACGCGGACCCGGACGCCACACGCGCGGTCCGCAAGGCCGGTGCCTACCTCGGCCAGGTGATCGCGGCCAACGCCAACTTCTTCAACCCGGACGCCGTCTACCTCGGCGGCATCCTCTCCACCCTGGAACCGTTCGTCGCCGCCGTGCGCAGTCAGCTCTACGAGAGCTGTCACCCGCTGGTCACCCAGCACCTCACCATCGAGCGGACCAGCCTGGGCGCCAACGCCGGACTGGTCGGCGCAGGGCAGTTCGCCCTGCAGAGCGCCATGGCCCACGCCCTGCGCGAGGTCGGCGGCGCCGAGCCCGCCACCGACCGGTTCCGCACCCCCGCGCCCCGCCACGCCTGACGCCCCACCCGCTACGAGTACGAGCCACGAGGAGCCATGCCGCAATCCCGCACCGCCGCAGCCCGCCCGGTCATCGCCGTCGCCGGACTCGGCATCGAGTCGTCCACGTTCTCCCCCGCCCGCACCCGGGCGCCCGCCTTCCACCCCTCGCGCGGCGCCGAAGTGCTGGACCGCTACCCCTTCCTGGCCCCCGGCGAGGAGTTGCGCGAGGCGGCCGACTGGCACGGCGCCCTGGTCGGCAAGTCGCTGCCGGGCGGCACCGTCACCGCCGCCGCCTGGACCGAGCTGACCGACGAACTGATCGAGCGGCTCGCCGCGCTGCCCGAGCCGGACGGCCTCTGGTACGACATCCACGGCGCCATGACCGTGGAGGGCGTCGACGACGCCGAGGCGGTGCTGCTGGAACGTATCCGCGCCACCGTGGGCCCCGACGTGATCATCTCCACCTCGATGGACCTGCACGGCAACGTCTCCCGCGAACTCGTCCACGGCAGCGACCTGATCACCTGCTACCGGATGGCCCCGCACGAGGACCACATGGAGACCAAGGAGCGGGCCGTCCGCAACCTGGTGGACCTGCTGGTCTCCGGCGCGCCCCGCCCGGTCAAGGCATGGGTGCCGGTGCCGGTGCTGCTGGCCGGCGAACAGACCTCCACCCGGATCGAGCCCGCCAGGAGCGTGTACGCGGCCGTCGCCGAGACCGAGGCCGTCGAGGGCGTGACCGACGCCGCGATATGGGTCGGCTACGCCTGGGCCGACGAACCGCGCAACCGCGCCGCGGTGGTGGTCACCGGCCCCGACCGGGCCGCCGTGTCGGCCGGCGCCGAGCGCCTGGCCGAGGACTTCTGGAAGGCCCGCGACGACTTCGACTTCGTCGCCCCCACCGGCACCTTCGACGGGATCCTCGACGAGGCCCTGGCCGGTGACCGGCGGCCGTACTTCGTCAGCGACACCGGCGACAACCCGACCGCGGGCGGCGCCGGCGACGTGACCTGGGGCCTGACCCGGCTGCTGGCCCGCCCGGAGTTCCGGAAGGACGAAGGCCCGACCGTCATCTACGCCTCGGTGCCGGGACCGGCCGCCGTCGAGACCGCCGTCGCCGCCGGTGTCGGCGCCACCGTCACGGTCACCGCCGGTGCCGAGGTGGACGACCGGCACGCCGGCCCGGTCACCCTGACCGGTGTGGTGCACGCCGTCCGGCACGGCGACCGTGACGCCGGGACCGAGGTCGTCATCCGCGTCGGCAGCGTCTACGCGATCCTCACCAAGCTCCGCAAGCCCTACCACCACGAGCACGACTTCACCGACCTGGACCTCGACCCGCGCGGCGCCGACATCGTGATCGTCAAGATCGGCTACCTGGAGCCCGAACTGTTCGACATGTCGGTCGGCTGGAAGATGGCGCTCACCCCCGGCGGCGTCGACCAGGACCTGGTACGCCTCGGCCACCACCGCATCCGCCGCCCGATGTTCCCCTTCGACCGCGAGATGACCGACCCGGACCTGTCGGCACGGCTCATCCCCGCCTCCGACCAGCCGCTGAGCGGGGACGACGAGTGACCGCGCGACCCGCCCTGGAGATCGCCGTCACCTCACCGGCCGGCGCCCGCGCCGCCCGGGACAACGGCGCCGACCGGGTCGAACTCTGCGCCGCCCTGGAGCTGGGTGGTCTGACCCCGTCGGCGGCCCTGGTGGAAGCGGTCGCCCGGGAGGGGCTGCCCGTACAGGTGCTGGTCAGATGCCGGCCCGGCGACTTCGTCTACGACGCGGAGGAGATCGCGCTGATGGCCGCCGAGGTGCGGTCCGTCGTCGCCTCCGGCGCCGGAGGCGTGGTGATCGGCGCGTTGACCGACGACGGCGCCCTGGACACCGTGGCGGTCGCCCGGCTCGCCGAGGCGGCCCGCGCCTCGAGCCGCCCGGTGGACATCACCCTGCACCGCGCCGTCGACCAGTCCGCCGACCCGGTGGCCACCGCCGCCCTGCTGCCCTCGCTCGGCCTCACCCGCGTCCTCACCTCGGGCGGCTCCCCCACCGCGGCCGAGGGGCTGACGGTGATCGCCGAGATGGCCGCCGCCGCGGCCGGAGTACAGGTGATGGCCGGCGGCGGGATGCGCCCCGCCGACATCCCGGCCCTGGTCTCCGCCGGAGCCGGCGCCGTCCACCTCTCCGCCAAGGCCAGGGCACGGCCCCGGCAGGGAGGCCGCTGGGTACCGCTCGGCGCCGGGGGCGCGTCGGCCGAGCAGGACACCCACTTCGTCACCGATCCCGACGTGGTGGCCGAGGCACGGGAAGCGGTGCTGCGCCTCCAGGAGACCGGCGGGAGATGAGCCGCGCCCGGCCCGGACATCGGACCGGCGGGAGATGAGCCGGGCCCGGACCGGACATCCGACCGGCGGGAGATGAGCCGGGCCCGGACCGGTTCGGGTGCGTAGGTGAGCCGGGCGGGGGCAAGCGGGGCCTATGGCCGCTGAAATGGAACGGACCGGTGGGCGCTCGGGTGCCCGTGCGGTGGAGGGGTCGGGGCGTGCCGGCTCGACATGGAGTACGTCGTGGGGCGGAGCCGTGCTGCGGGTGGTGATCCTCACCGTCGCGCTCCTGCTGCTTGTCGGATTCGCCGCCGTACTCGCGGAGTTGACGCTCACACCGTCGCCCGCCTCCGCGGAGATCGCCGGGGCCAATCTGCGGCCGGGGCATTCGCTGCGGCAGTACGCCGAGGACTACACGTTCCTCGCGGCGTGCAAGCAGGTCGGCGGCAACGTGCTGATGGGGGCGCCGTTCGGGCTGCTGCTGCCGGTGCTGGTGCCGCGCAGGTTCCGGATGTTGCGGGTGGTGGCGCTGACCGTGGTCATGATGACCGTGGTCGAGCTGGCGCAGGGTGCGATCGTCGAGGGCCGTGCCTTCGACGTGGACGACGTGATCATGAACACGAGCGGCGCGTTCCTCGCGTACCTGCTGCTGGGCCGCCGGCTGAGCCACCGCTTCCACACGCTGGGGTTCCGTTCCCTGGAGGCGCAGGCCCAGCGCGAGGAGGAGCGGGAGCGCGAGCGGGCGGCGGAGAAGAAGGCCCGGCGCGGCGGCGTGGCCACGGCCACGACCGGGCGCGCGCCGTGGATCGAGCGCGCACGGGCCGCCGTGAAGCGCGAGCCCGTGGCGGCGGAGAAGACCGCCGCCGGGAAGACCACCGCGAGGACGAGCACGGCGAGGACGACAACCGCCGGGAAGACAGCCGCCGGGAAGACCACGGCCAAGAAGGCCACCACCGCCAAGAAAGCGGTCGGCGCGAAGAAGAAGGCCGTGGCCCCCAAGACGGCCGCCCCGAGCCGGCGCTTCCGGAAGCAGCCGCCTCGTCCGTGACGCCGGGTCGTCCGTGACGCCGGACCGGCCGTGACGCCCGATCGACCGTTACGCCGAACCGACCGTCACGCCGGGTCGTCCGCCAGTTCCGCCACGCCCGTGATGCGGTGCAGCGGATACGTGCGGACCTCGTCCGCCGTGTGGTCGTACGCCGTCACGAATCCGCCCTCGACCCGCACCGGCGCGATCACCCGCTGGCTCGCCGCGCCCTCCGCGTTGACGTAGCCGATCCAGAGCGCCGATCCCGTCAGCGCGGCGGCCTGCACCGTCGCCAGTGTCTCGGCCGACGTCGTGCGGGGCAGATCGCCGCCCGGTGCCGCCGACGCCGGCTCGGGAAGCGTCTTGCGTACGACGGTCGCCGCCTGGTCCCCGGCCCGGATCGCCCGTACCGCCGCGCCGAGCAATGTCGGCGCGGGCACCGGCGGGCCGTCGGGAACGGAGGCCGGCGGCGTACGCGGCGGGGTGCGGTGCGCGTGGGCGCGGGTGACCAGGACGTCGCCCTCGGCGGACTCGGCGGCCGGCGCGAGCCCCATCGAGCGCAGCCCGTCCAGCAGCGTCGAGGGATCGGCCTGGGCCGCCAGGACGGTGGGCGCGAGACGGCGCAGCCGCAGACCGTGGGAGCGCCGGTCGGCCAGGATCTCGTCCAGGACGGCCTCGTCGTCGCAGCGTACGTACGCCGACGCGGAACCGATCCGCAGATGCCCGTGCCGCCGCGCCATGTCGTCGATGAGATAACTGAGCGGCTGCGGCACCGGCGTACGGCTGTGCGCCGCCAGGAACGCGTGCAGGTCGGAGGCCGACAGCCCGGCGTCGAGCGCGCGGCGTACCGACGCGGGCGTGAAGCGGTAGACGGTCGCGCCGCCCCGAGACTCGATGTCGGCGATCACGGACAGCGTCTCGGCGAGCGGACGCAGCAGCGGCCCAGGGGCGACGGCCGTGAGGTCGGCCTGGAGCAGCACATGGTCGAGAGGTTCGGGCAGGTGCGGCGCGAGGACGCGGGCGGCGTGCAGGCCGGTGGCCGACAGTTCCGCGCCGGTGGCGGAGCCCGCGCGGGAGGCCGGCTTCGGGAAGGCACCCATCCCGGTCGCCACGTCCGGCGGGGCGATCAGCGCGCGGCCGTGCGACGACAGCGCGCCGCGGCCGGTCACGCCGAGCATCTCCGCCTCGTTCAGCGTCCACGCGGCGATACGCGCCCGCAGATCCTCGGGCCGGCCCGCCACCGCGCCGCGCAGCGGGCGCTCCCAGCGCAGCCGGGCGAGCACGCTCTCCGGGTCGGGGGCGGTGCCCTCCGGGAGGCTCGCGAGCAGGTCGAGCACATGGCGCCGTACCTCCGGCGCGATGCCCCGGTCCAGGTCGGGGCCGAGCACGGCGAGCGTACGGCCCTTGCTGTCCTGGCTGCCGACGAGGCCCGAGGTACGGGTGGCGCCCAGCCAGGCCGTGGCCAGCCGGGCCCAGCGTTCGGCCGGGGGCAGCTCGGGCCACTGGTCGTAGGCGGGCGTCGGCGCGTACCGCTCGTCCGCCTCGCCGTCCGCCGCCAACAGCCCGGCCGCGTAGGCGAGTTCGACCCAGAAGGCGGCGACGGGCTCGGTGGTGTCCAGCGCGGTGGCGGTGCGCTTGAGGTCGCGTACGGAGAGGCCGCCGGCGCGCAGGACGTTCGGACCGCCCTCGTTCCACTCCTTGGCCAGCTCCTCGACCGTCTCCAGCGCGGTGTACGCCTGGGCCGCCGCCGCGCTGTCCACAACCTGTGGGTGGTCGGCGATGGATGACGCCGAGGGGGACTTCGTGGACGGGTGCGGCTGGATCTCCGGAGGCTGCGGCTCGGTGTGCCGGTGCGCGCGCCCGCCGCGCAGATGCAGCGCGGCCTCGCGCGGCAGGACGACGGTGCGGGTGGAGGTCGGCAGCAGCAGCCCGTGGTCGCGCAGCCACTGCACGGGCGGTGCGGGCTTCGAGGTGATCTCGCCGTACGGCGGCCCCCACACCAGCCGGTCGAGAACGGCCAGCGCGTCGGGCGGGGCGGTGTCGAGGAGCGCCGCCATGCGGGTGCGGTCGGTGAAGAGCCCGGCCAGCGCGGTGACCGCCGAGACCGAGTCGTGCGTGGAGGGCAGCCCGGCGGTGGTGATGATCTCCTGGATCCGGCCCGGCGACATTCCCGCCGTGGCCTCCGCGACGGTCGGGCCGAGCCCGGTCGGGGAGGGGTGGCTGGGGGACGGGGCCAGGATCTCGCGCGCCGTACGGACCAGCCGCAGCCGGTCGTCGGCGCCCCAGATCAGTGCCTGCTCGCGCAGCGCGGCGACGGCGCGCGGCAGGGCCGCCTCGACGCGCGGATCGCCCTCGTCGCCGGTCATCAGCGCGCGGACGGCCTCGTACGGCGCGGGGTCGGTCGAGGCCGCCAGCGCCTCGGCGGTCTGGAGCGTGAAGCGGTCGAGCCGCTCCAGCGCCCGCATGACGGAGGCGCGGGTACCGGCGCGGGTGGCGAGCTGGCCGAGGTCGTTGGGTACGGGGCTCAGCAGGTCGGGACGCGCGCGCAGCAGGGCGGCCAGCGCGTCGTCGTCGCGGGTGCGCAGGGCCTCCGCGAGCGTACGCGGGGGCGTTCCGCCGGATCGTTCGGACACGTGCGCCTCCAGGGGCGGCTAGCTGATTCCCATCCGCCCCACGTTAGCCCCTGTGGGACGGATGGCCGGGGTGTCGGCCGTCGGGGGGACGTGCGGCGTTCCGGACGGTGTCCGGGTTTGTTGACAGGTGCTGGACAGCTGCATGTAATGGGGGTGGTGCCGCGTGGTGCCGGCCGAAGAGCAGTGGGCGGGCCGGTGACCGGGCGAGCACCCTTCATACGAGGGATCCGCCATGAGTACGTACTCCGCGACCCGTACGACGTGACGTAGCGAGCGCCACCGCGCACGCGCACCCGCGAGCGCCTGTGAGCGCCTCCGCACATCACCTTTCACCTTTCGCAGTCCCCGGCTCCGGCCCTGCCGCCCGCCGACGGCTGCTCCCACTCTTCCGGAGAACCAGAAACGTATGCCCACATCGTTCGACAACGGGGGGAACACCCTCCTGCTGACCACCACCACCGCCGTCAAGTCGGCGGCCACCAGGACCACTTCGCTCGGCTATGTCCGCCGCGGTGACTCGTTCCTGGTCGTCGCGTCCACCTTCGGTACGGCCGAACCCCCCGACTGGTACGACGACCTGCTCGCCCACCCCGTGGTGGGCGTGGAGATCGGCGCCCGTACCTTCCAGGCCCTGGCGGTCCCGGCCGAAAGGGCCACATCCGACGGTCTGTTGGTGGTGCTGGAGCCCGCCGTGTCCCAGAGCCCGCGCGAAGTCAGCACCCTCGCCGACAAGATCCTTGAGGTGCATGACGAACTGCGGGCCCAGCTACGGCTGGTGACGACGGACGTCGAGGCGCACTTCGCGGCGCTCGCCGCCCACGAGGGTCCCGGCGAACCGCCCGCGCCGGGGCTCGGATTCCAGATCCGGCAGCGCTGCCTGGCGTTCTGCCAGGGCCTGCAGTTCCACCACACCAGCGAGGACGGGCACCTGTTCCCCGGAATCGCCCGCTACCACCCGCACTTGACCGACGTCTTCGACCGGCTGCGCGCCGAACACCGCACCGTCGCGCGGATCCAGGAGGGGCTCGTGGCGCTGCTGGCCGACCTCGGCGCGGCCGAACCGCCGCGCTTCCGGGGGGAGTTGGCGGAGATGACGAGGGAGCTGAACGCGCATCTCGACTACGAGGAGGAGGTGATCCTGCCGTTGGTGGCGGACGTGCCGTGGCCGCCGGCACCGCCGCCGCCCGCCGAGGGGGCATGACCGCTGCCCGTAACCGCTGCCGGTGACCGCTGTCCGTAACGTCTGTCGGTGTCGGTGACCGCTGCCGGTGACCGTCGCCGTCGGTCGTACTGGACGTACGGGTACGAGCGCGACACCATCGGCCGCAGGTGAGGCGCGCATGTGCGGAGGGCAGTGTGGGGATCGAGAGCGACCAGCTCGTCTACGACTATCTGAGCCGGGTCGGAGACGTGGCCCAGCAACGGCAGTTGCCCTCCGGTGAACGGATGAGACTCGTCTCCGAGCTACGGGGCGAGATCGACAAGCAGCGCGGCAAGTTCGGCGGCGACAGCCCCGCCGCCGTCCGCCGCATCCTGGGACGGCTCGGTTCGCCGGACCAGGTGGTGGGCGCGGCGGCGGCGGGCGGGGGCTCGTTCGGCCAGGAACCGGCGGCCGAGCCGCCGCCCGCCGCCACGCTCCCGAAGCAGCGAGCCAGGCGCGGGCGCGGGCTGCTCGGTGGCCCCCGTGAGGCGCGGCGGCCGGACGGGCCGGACGGGCCGTCGCTGCCGAAGCAGACGCGCAGGTCCGTACCCGAGGCGCCCGCCGACCCCCCGCCGCAACTGGCCGGCACGCACGAACTCGGCACGCCCGGCGGCCAACCGGACTGGTGGCGCGTCGACCCCGGCCCGACCGGGGCGGCGACCGGTGTCTCCGGCTTCGTCGGCGGTGTCGAGATCCCCGAGATACTGAAACCGCCGCCCACGCCCGAGGAACTCGCCGAGAAGGCCCGCCTCGCGGAGGAGGCGGAAGCGGGGGACGAGGCCGACGGGCTGGAAGAGGCGGAGCCGTCCGAACGGCGCCGACTCCTGCCGCGGCTCCTGCGCCGAGGCGGGAAACCCGATCCCGATCCCGAGGCCGCCGAAGCCCGACCCGGGTTCCAACTCACCAACCCCTTCCTGCTGTTGGCCGCCGCCCTCCTCGTGGTCGGCGCGCTCCTCGGCTCCTGGCTGGCCCTCGCCGGCGGCTGGGTCCTGGCGTACGCCTCACGCCGGCTGTCGCGCTTCGAGGCGAAACTGGCGGTCTTCGGACTGCCGGTCGTGGCCGTCGTCGGGGGCGGGGTCTGGCTCTGGGGCCGTACGACGGAGCGCTGGGGCGAGGTCATCGCGGACGACGCGATGGGCGAGGCGATCTCGCAGACGTGGCCGGTGGTCGTACGCGTCGCGGCGGTCAGCTCGGCCCTGTTCCTGGTCTGGCGCTCCCGCCGGAACTGACACCCCGCCACCCGCGCCTGGCTTCGCCCCGGCCGGCGTCCAGCTCGGTGCCCCGCCCCGTGTCCCGGTCGGCGTTCGATAACCGGGCAAGTCACCCAACCTCCCTACCGAATCTACGCTCTTTCATCACGGCATCGTCACAACCGGAGCATGCCCGGGTCTATGGGCAATCAGGGTCGCTACGGTCATCCCTCCATGAACCCGTCCTTGGGGGGACACATGAGCCACAATCCGCCGCAAGGCCCGCCTCCGCCGCAAGGTCCGCCTCCCCAGCAGGGCCCATCCCAGCCGTGGGGGCAGCCACCCCAGCCGTACGCCCCGCCGCCAACCCCCCAGGCATCGCGGCCCCGTTGGGCACGGAAGCGCGTCGTCATCCCCGCCGCGGTCATCCTGTTCGGCATCGGGGCCGCGGCGGGCGCCTCCGGCGACACCGGTGCCGACGCCACCGCGAAGGCCGGGCCCGGCCCCACCGTGACGGTCACGGCGAAACCCGCCGCACCCGCCGCGGACGAGGGGCCGGCGCCCGAGGTCACCGTGACCAAGACGGTCACGGAGAAGCCCAAGGCCAAGCCGAAACCGAAGGCTGTCGGCATCCCCGGTGACGGCACGTTCGTCGTCGGCGACGAGGTGAAGCCCGGCACGTACAAGACGACGGGGCCTGCCGACTCCGCTTTCCCGAACTGCTACTGGGCGCGGCTGAAAGGCACGTCGGGCGACTTCGAGGAGATCATCGCCAACGGGAACCCGCAAGGTCAGACGACCATCACCATCGCCGGTGGTGATGGGGCGTTCCAGACCTCCGGCTGCGAGGAATGGAAGAAGACCGGCTGACACCCCGACAAGCGGAAGCCCCGCCGACCCGGCTCGGACACGGCCCAGGACGGGCGGGGCTTCTCGGGTGGGAGCTCAGAGGCGCGTGCGTGCGCGTGCCTTGAGTGTTGACAGGCGCGCCCACAGCGCCACCGTGAACAGCAGGGCGCCGATCGTGCAGTAGACCCACGCGTTCGCCGTCTCCCGTGCGATGCCGATCGCGCTCCACAGCACCCACGCGCCCAGGACGATCACGAGCGCCGTCCAGGCGATGTCCGCGACGCGGGTGCGGAGTTGGGCCCGCTGGACCGTGCCGCGTGCCAGGTCCGACAGGGGCTCCGGCTCGTGGGTCGTCCCGCCTCCCGGGCCGTCGTGCGCCGCGTGGTCCCGGCCGTCGCCGCGTTCCCGGTTCCGCTCCTCCGTCGCCATGGCTCGTCATCTCCCGTCGCCGGTCGACGCGTTCGTCGCGCGTCGGCTCCCTCTCCGGCTGCCCCCGTACACCGCGTCTACGCGAACGGCTACGCCGCGCCCGACGCGTCCCGCGGCCGGTACGGCGCCCCCGGAACCACCAGCGGCGAGCCCGTCACCGGGTCCGGCACGACCACCGATTCGAGGCCGAACACCTCTCTCACCAGCTCCGCCGTGACGATCTCGCCCGGGTGGCCCTCGGCGACGATGCGGCCCTCCTTCATGGCCACCAGGTGATCGGCGTACCGCGCCGCCTGGTTGAGGTCGTGCAGCACGATCACCACCGTGCGGCCCTGGTCGTGGTTGAGCCGTCGTACGAGGTCCAGGACCTCCACCTGGTGCGCGATGTCCAGGAACGTCGTCGGCTCGTCCAGCAGCAGCAGATCCGTCTCCTGCGCCAGCGCCATCGCGATCCATACGCGCTGCCGCTGCCCGCCCGACAGCTCGTCGACCGACCGCTCGGCCAGTTCGGTCACGTCCGTACGCGCCATCGCCTCCGTGACGGCCCGCTCGTCCTCCGCCGACCACTGCTGCCACCAGTGCTGATGCGGCTGGCGCCCGCGTGAGACCAGGTCGGCGACGGTGATCGCCTCCGGCGCGGACGGCGACTGCGGCAGCAGGCCGATCGACTGCGCGATCTTCCGCGTCGGGATCCTCGCCAGCTCCTCGCCGTCCAGCAGCACCGAACCGCTCTTCGGCTTCAGCAGCCGTCCGAGCGCGCGCAGCGTGGTCGACTTGCCGCAGGCGTTCGGGCCGACGATCACGGTCACGCGGCCGTCGGGGACGGCCAGTTCGAGCTCGTGGACGACGGTGCGGTCGTCGTAGGCGAGGGTCAACTCACGCGCCGTGAGCCTGCTGATGTTCTTGTCCACGTCCACGTCCACGCCCACGCCCGTGTCCCTGTCTCTGTCCTTGCTCATTTCCCAGCTCCTGCGGTACGGCTGCGAATGATCAGCCAGATCAGATACGGCGCGCCGATCGCCGCCGTGAGCACCCCCACGGGCAACTCGGTGGGCGCGAACAGCTTGCGCGCGAAGAGATCCGCGAGCACGACGATCACCGCGCCCAGCAGCGCGGAACAGAGCAGCGGAATCTGCGCCGTACGCGTCATGCGCCGCGCGATCTGCGGTGCGAGCAGCGCCACGAAGTCCACCGGCCCGGCCGTGCCGGTCGCGACGGACGCGAGCACCACGCCGAGCAGGACGAGCCCGAGCCGTACGTGCCCCAGGCGCACGCCGAGCGCGGTGGCTGTCTCGTCGTCCATCGACACCGTGCGCTGGGCGTACGCCGCCCACGCCACCGCCGGCAGCAGGATCAGCAGCACCCAGCCGAGCGGCGCGGCCTCGTCCCAGCCGCGGCCGTTGAGCGAGCCGGACATCCATACCTGGGCCTGCTGGGCGACGAGATAGTCGCCCTTCGTCATGAAGAGCGTGGTGAGCGAGCGCAGCGCGATCGCGAAGCCGATGCCGATGAGTACGAAGCGGGTGGCGTGCAGCCCGCCGCGCCAGGCGAAGACGTACACGAGGACGGCGGCCAGCATCCCGCCGCCGACCGAGAGATACGGCAGGACGGTGAACGACGTGACCCCGTACGTCATCGCGAAGACGGTCAGCGCGCTCGCGCCCTGCGTGACGCCGATGATGTCCGGGCTGGCGAGCGGGTTGCGGGCGACGGTCTGGATCAGCGCGCCGGAGACGCCGAAGGCGGCGCCGACGAGGAGGCCGACCACCATGCGCGGCAGCCGCAGCGTACCGACGACGAGTTCGTCCGACGACGGCTGTCCGAGGATCACCTTCAGTACCTCGGCGGGGGCGACGAAGCTCTCGCCGACGCTGAGGTAGGCGACGCAGCTGAGACAGAGCAGCAGGACGAGTACGACGGCGACGACCGCCGCGCGCCGGTGCACGAGGAACGACACGCGCCGGGCGCCCAGCCGGGTGCGTACGAGGGAGTATCCGGCGGGCCGCACCCCGGCGCGCGCTCCGGCGGTCTTCCGGTCCGCCGCGGGCGGTGTGGCCGGTGTGGCTGTCGTACTCATGCCGGTACCGCCTTCCTGCGTACGAGAGCGACCAGGAACGGCACACCCAGCAGCGCCGTCATCACCCCCGCCGGCACCTCGCCCGGCGGGAACAGGACGCGGCCGAGCACATCCGCGACCAGCAGCATCACCGGGCCGACGAGCGCGGCCATCGGCATCAGCCAGCGGTGGTCGTTGCCGACGATCGCGCGGGCGATGTGCGGGACGGCGAGGCCGATGAACGCGATCGGGCCCGCCGCCGCGACACCGACACCGACGAGTACGGTCGCGCCGACGCCGCCCACGACGCGTACGGCTCCGACGTTCTGGCCGAGGCCCTTCGCGACGTCCTCGCCGAGCGCGAGCGCGTCGAGCCCGCGCGCGACACTCACCACCAGCACCGTACCGACGACGAGGAACGGCCAGACCTGGCCGACGAGTTCGGCGTCCCGGCCCGCGACCGACCCCACCTGCCAGAACCGGAACTCGTCCAGCGCGGCGGCCCGCGTCGTCAGGACGCCCATGGTCACGGAGACCAGGAGCGCGTTGATCGCGGCGCCGCCGAGGGCGAGTTTGACCGGGGTCGCGCCGCCTCGGCCGCGCGTGGCGATGGCGTACACCGCGACCGAGGCGACGGCGGCCCCGGCGAACGCGAACCACACGTATCCGGTCAGCGTGTGCACCCCGGCGAACGCGATGGCCATGACGACACCGACCGCCGCGCCCTGGCTGATGCCGAGGATGCCGGGGTCGGCGATGGGGTTGCGGGTGATGCCCTGGAGGACCGTACCGGCGAGTGCGAGCGCGGCGCCGACCATCACGCCGACGACGGTACGGGGCACCCGCAACTGCCGTACGACCTCGGCGTCGTCGCCGTGGCCGCCGCCCAGCAGCGCGTCGAGCACCGCGCTCGGCGCGACGGCGCGGGCCCCGACCGCGAGGCTGAGCAGGACCGCGAGCAGCAGGGCCGCGGCCGCGGCGGCCGTCCAGCCGATGCGGCGGGCGACGAGGGCACGTCTGGTGCGGTGGGTCGTCGGGGCGGCGGCTGGCATCGGGACCAATCGGGTGCTGGGCTCGGGGGCGTGGCGGCGTGGCGGCGTGGCGGGCTTGGCTTGGTAAGGCTTGGCTAAGTCTAAGCGTCGAGATCCGGCCACCCACCGGCGCACCTACCAGCGCACCCACCGGCGAACCCACCGGCGGAGGGATCGCGGAGGGACCCAGGCACAATGCTCGTATGACTGCCCTCCCGGCCCCCACCTCGACCCCGGCCCCGACCCCGCGGCCGTTGACGGTCGGTTTCGACCTCGACATGACCCTCATCGACTCCCGGCCCGGCATCCACGCCGCGTACCGCGCGCTGTCGGCCGAGACCGGTGTCGCGATCGACGCCGACCTGGCCGTGACCAGGCTCGGCCCGCCGCTGGACGAGGAACTGGCGCACTGGTTCCCGGCGGACCGCATCGCCGAGATGGGTGACCGTTACCGGGAGATCTATCCCGCCCACGCCATCGCGCCGACGCTGCTGATGGCGGGCGCCCGCGAGGCCGTCGCCGCTGTCCAGGCGCTCGGCGGGCGGGCGATCGTGGTGACGGCGAAGCACGAGCCGAACGCCAAGCTGCATCTCGCGCACCTCGGCGTCGAACCGGACGCGGTGATCGGCTGGCTGTGGGCGGAAGCGAAGGCGGAGGCGCTGCGCGAGCACGGCGCGAGCGTGTACGTGGGTGACCACACCGGCGATGTACGGGGCGCCCGCACGGCGGGCGCGCTCTCGGTCGCGGTACCGACGGGCCCCTGCGACGAGGAGGAACTGCGCGCGGCGGGCGCGGAGGTGGTACTGCCGGACCTGCTGGCGTTCCCGGAGTGGCTGCGGTCCTACGTGGCGACGACCACCTAGTCCACCGACGACCTGGCCTGACGGCGCTGCGCCGCGATTGACCGGAGCAGCCCGGCGCCGGCGATCACGAAGCCGACGCCCATCAGCATGCAGAGCGCGTACGCGACGGTCGGGAACGGGTCGGTCCCGAGGAACAGCGGGGCCACGGTGACGAGCGTGGCCACCGCGCCGACGATGAAGACGATCGCGCCGACGCGGACCAGCCGGTCGCCGGGACCGGCCTCGTGGGCCCCCGGTCCGGCCGCCGGTGCCGCCGCGGGGCGCGCCGCGGCTCCCGTCGCAGGTCGCGTCGTGGATTCAGCCGCAGGTTCAGCCGTGGGTGATGAAGGAGTAGCAGTCACTCCACCAGGGTAGTTCCCTGCGGACAGGAACCAACCGGCGACGTCTTGTCACCAGCCCCTGGACCATTAGCCTTGGGTTTGGCGGGTCGTCCGACCCGCTGTAGTGCTATCCAGAGCCGTTTTTGTGCGCGCCAGCGCCCCCAACACATATGAGGACGAGGACAGACGTGCCTACCGGCCAGGTCAAGTGGTTCAACCGTGAGAAGGGCTTCGGCTTTCTCTCCCGTGACGACGGCGGCGACGTCTTCGTCCACTCATCGGTCCTCCCTGCCGGAGTCGACGCACTGAAGCCGGGCCAGCGCGTCGAGTTCGGCGTCGTCGCAGGCCAACGCGGTGACCAGGCTCTCTCGGTCACCGTCCTCGACCCGGCCCCCTCGGTGGCGGCGGCCCAGCGCCGTAAGCCCGACGAACTGGCCTCGATCGTCCAGGACCTGACGACCCTCCTGGAGAGCATCACGCCGGTGCTGGAGCGGGGCCGCTATCCGGACAAGTCCCAGGGCGCCAACATCGCGGGCCTGTTGCGCGCGGTGGCGGACCAGCTCGACGTGTAGGCCCTGTCCCGCGCGTCCCTGTCACGTCCCCGGCCTCACGTCCCCGGCCTCAGTAACTCAACGGCTCGCTCAGCTCCACCGCGCGCAGTGCCGCGGTGAGCGCCTGTGCGTCGCCCACGTCCACGGCGGTGTCCGCGAACTTGATGACGTGTTCGTCGCCGTGGGCCAGCGCGCGTCGCAGGACCTCTTCGGGGGTGGTGCCGGTGACCGGTGCGTACGGGGCCGGCTCCGGCGGGGCGTACATCGCCGTCACCGCCGCCGAGGCCGTCCACGCCGCGTGCAGGCTCGGGACCCACAGCGCGCGGGGCAGGGCGGGCAGTGTGCGCAGCACGGCGTTCGGGGCCGTCGCCGCGTGGACCAGCATCGTCTCGTCGCCGTGGCCGTGGGTGGCGTAGCGGTGGGTCGACGCGCGGACCAGCTCGGTCAGCCGGCGCCGCGCCTCGTCCGGGTCGGTCACGTCGGCCGACCAGACCGGCAGCCGGTCGACCCGTGCGAGCCGGTCCGTGAACCCGCCCCGGAGGTCGCCGATCGGGGGTACGGCCTCCAGCGCGCCGTCGGCGTCCGGGGCGCCGGTGAGCGGGGTGACCCCCGTGACCGGGCGGTGCCGGGCGGCCCAGTAGCCGAGGCCGTGGGCGAGTTCGGTGAGGCGTGGCGCGGTCTCGCCGCTCTCGGTGATGACGCGTACGGCGTGGCCGACCCGGATCACGGGGTGCGTGGCCCCGCCGTACAGGCCGGGCAGCAGCCGGGGCCACCACTGGGCGAGTACGTCGCGCCAGGGGCGTTCCCCGATCGCGCGGCGGAAGTACCCGATCCAGTCGGCGCCCCGGCGCGTGTCGCCCAGCGCCTCACGCCAGTTGGCGTCGGTGACGGGGGACACGAGCGTGGGGAAGTCGTCGAGCCTGACCTGGTAGGCGTCCAGCCAGCGGTGCACGGCCCCCGACAGGCCGTGCGTGGCGAGTGCTTCGACCACCATGGGGGCGTGGTTGGTGAGGCGCCACTCGTAGATCTCCGGACCGGAGGCGTGCAGCCGCTCCAGGGCTTCTTCCAGGACACCGCTCGCGTTCACGCCGTTGGTCATGCACCCGACGTTAGGTCGAGGTGTTCCGACCGCGTATCGGCCGCGCGGACCAGGCCGCGCGGCGTCCGGACGTAGGCCCCAAGTCCTAGGTCCTGTCCGGGCGATCTTGCCGGGCCCGGAACGCCTGGCACGGCACCTCGCCGCGTTGCCGAAATGCCCACAGGAAACCACCTTGAGGGCACTTCGGCGCCTTGCTATGCACCGCACCAGACGCCCCGGGCTATCCGACAAGATCGCCCGGACAGGACCTAGCCGAACGTCAGCGCGTCCGCCGCCAGCGGCGGGACCAGGCCCTCCGCCGACGCCCGGGTGAGGAGCCCGCGGACCGCCGCGTAGCCGTCCGGGCCCAGGTCGGCGGTGAACTCGTTGACGTAAAGACCGATGTGCTGGTCCGCGACCGCCGGGTCCATCTCCTGGGCGTGCGCGCGGACGTAGGGCCGCGAGGCTTCCGGGTCGTCCCACGCCATACGGACCGACGTACGCGCCGAGTCCGCCAGCAACTGGAGCGTGTCCGCGCCCAGATTCCGCTTCGCGATGATCGCGCCCAGCGGGATCGGCAGGCCCGTCGTGGACTCCCAGTGCTCGCCCATGTCGGCGAGCCGGTGCAGCCCGTAGTCCTGGTAGGTGAAGCGCGCCTCGTGGATGACGAGCCCCGCGTCGACCTTGCCGTCGCGCACCGCCGGCATGATCTCGTGGAAGGGCATGACCACGATCCGGCCCACCCCGCCCGGCAGGACCTCCGCCGCCCACAGTCTGAACAGCAGGTAGGCGGTGGACCGTTCGGACGGTACGGCGACGGTCCTGCCGGTCAGGTCGGCGGCCGGTTCGCGGGTCAGGACCAGCGGGCCGTTGCCGCGGCCGAGCGCGCCGCCGCACGGCAGCAGCGTGTACTCGTCGAGGACCCACGGCAGCACGGCGTACGACACCTTCAGCACGTCCAGCTCGCCGCGCTCCGCCATGCCGTTGGTGATGTCGATGTCCGCGAACGTCACGTCCAGTTCGGGTGCGCCGGGCACCCGGCCGTGCGCCCAGGCGTCGAAGACGAAGGTGTCGTTCGGGCAGGGCGAGTACGCGATCCGCAGCGGCGGTACGGCGGGTCCGGCGGCATGCCTCATGGCGACGACTCCTCGAAAACGGGGCTGAGTTGCTGGAAGGCGTACCGCAGCGCGTCCAGAGCCGGGCCGATGCGCCAGGCCGAACGGTCGCGCGGGCCAACGGCGTTGGAGACCGCCCGGATCTCGATCACCGGCACCGAGTACGCCGCCGCGGCCTCCGCGACACCGAAGCCCTCCATGGCCTCGGCGGCGGCGCGCGGGTGACGCGCGGTCAGTTCGGCGGTACGGGCCGCCGATCCGGTCACGGTGGACACGGTCAGCACCGGCGCGTGCACGGCGGCCAGCAGGCCCGCGATCCGGGCGGCGAGCGCCGGGGGCGGGCGGTGGACGGTGCGGCCGAAGCCCAGCTCGTCCACCGGGAGGAACCCCTCGGGCGTCTCGGCGCCCAGGTCGGCGGCGACGATCGCGTCCGCCACCACCAGCGAGCCGAGGGGGGCGAGCGGCTGGAACCCGCCGCCGATACCGGCGGAGACGACCAGGTCGTACGGCGCGGGGGAGGCGGCGGAGGCTGCGGCGAGGGCCAGGGCGGTCGCCGTACCGGCCGCGGCGGCGGCGGGGCCGACCCCGGCCGCCAGAACGTCCGTACCCCCGGCCGCCGCAACGTCCGTACGAGGGTGGGCGGTCAGCAGGTAGCCGCCCGGCAGGTCGCGTTCCGTGCCGGCACCGAGCCCGCCCGAGACCGCGTCCGCCTCGGCGGTCACGGCCGTCACCACCAGTACGCGCACGAACGCCCCTCCCTCACCTCAGGAAGTCAGGAAATCAAGTCAGGACCGGGATCAGGTCAGGGACTTGTTCTTCAGCTCGAAGTTCCAGACCCCGGTCACGGCCCGCTTCTTCTCGCTCGTCTCCACGATGCTCAGATTCACGGTCTTGATCGGCTGCCCGTCCTGCGACGAGAAGAACGCGCTGGCCGGGAGGGTCCGGTAGGTGTTCTTGTCCGGCTCCGGCTCGACCCGCTGGCCTTCGATGTAGAAGGTCCAGCCGTTGTCGGCGATCTCCGGGTCGACACCGAAGTGGATCTTGTCGTCGGGTGAGACCGTGAACGTCTTGCGCCCGTCCGTGTCGTTGAGGCACTTCTTCAGCTCCGCCTCCCCGCCCAGCGCCTTGCCGTCGTTGTAGCAGGTCGCCTCGGAGTGCACGGAGTCCGTACCGGCCGTCAGCGTCGAGAGCGGCGTCGGCTTGTCGCAGGCCGAAAGGGCGAGCAGGCCCGCGGACATGGCGCCCAGCGCGACACCGGCCCGGCGGGCCCTGGCAGAGATAAACGCAACGGTCATGGGCCGAAGGCTATCGCCCGGCCGGGCTCAGGCGACGCGCGGGTGCGGCGCGCCGTGCCGGGCCGCGCCGAGCAGCCCCCGTACCGAGAACACCGCCCCGGTCGCCACCAGACCGGCCGCCACCGACATGCCGAGCACCCCGTTGAGCGGCAGGGCGATACCGATCGCGCCGCCCACCACCCAGGACATCTGGAGGAGCGTCTCGGCGCGCGCGAAGGCCGACGTACGGACCTCCTCGGGGACGTCCCGCTGGATGCACGCGTCCAGCGACAGCTTCGACAGCGCCTGGGTGAAACCGGCCGTGGCACCGAGCACCGCGATCATCAGGCCGCCGAAGAACACCGCGGCGAGGATCGCCGCCGTGAGCGCGAGCCCCAGCACCGTCGCGATGATCAACTCCGGCGCGCGGGTCTTGAGCCAGGCGCCCACCGCCGTACCGACCGCGTTGCCCGTACCGGCGGCGACGCCCACGATGGCCAGCGAGACGGCGGCGCTCTGCCCGGCAAGCGGATGCTGGCGCAGCAGGAACGCCAGGAAGAAGATCAGGAAGCCGGAGAGCGCGCGGTGCGCCGCGTTGGCCTGGAGACCGTTGAAGACGGACGGCCCGACCGTCCGCAGACTCGGCCGCTTCTTGCCCGCGCGCGCCATCAGCTGCGCCTTGCGCTCGCCCTTCGCGGAGTCCACCTTCGGCGGCATCGTGAACGCCAGGAACGTACCCGCGACGAAGATCACGAACGCGCCGTAGAGCGGCCACTGCGGCCCGATCTGATGGAGGCCGGCCCCGATCGGGGCCGCCGCACCCGTCGCCAGCAGCCCCGCGAGCGTCACCCGGGAATTGGCCCGGACCAGGGGGAACTTCGGTGGCAGCAGACGTGGCACGACCGCGCTGCGGACGACTCCGTACGCCTTCGAGGCGACGAGCACGCCCAGCGCGGCCGGATACAGCTCAAGACCGCCCGTCGCGACCGCGCCCGACATGGTCAGCGCGAGCAGCGCCCTGGTCAGCATGGCGCCGGCCATCGCGGCCCGGCGGCCGTGCGGCAGACGGTCCAGGAGCGGGCCGATCACCGGGGCCAGGAGTGTGAAGGGGGCCATGGTGACGGCCAGGTAGAGCGCGACGCGGCCACGGGCCTCGTCGGTCGGTACGGAGAAGAAGACCGTCGACGCGAGGGCGACGGTGATCATGACGTCACCCGCGCCGTTCACGGCGTGCAGTTCGATCAGCCGGCCGAGGCCGGATTCGCCCGCGCCGTGCGCGTGCGTGGCCTTGCGGATGCCCTTCGCGGTGCCGGTGAACGGCAGGTGCAGGGCGCGCCCCACCGACCGGCCCGCTCTGCGGATCGGCCCAGCCTCTTCCGACGACCTGACGGCTGCCACCCCGTCATAGTGCCCCCAGTTCGGCCGGGGGAACGCTCGCGACGTCCCTGACGCGCTGAAGTTCGGCTGTTCTTCTCATTACTTTGCCGAGATTTCACGGCGTGTCCGGCCGCCCGCTCCACCGCCGGATCCAGGGCTTTCCGAGGTGCTCGCACCCCCTCCTGACTGCCCGAACACCGGGAAAGGGGGCGTGCGGGTGGGCGGCGGGCGGTGGAGAGGGTAGCGTGCGTAGCGCGCCACCGGCGGTTGTTCTCGGCCGCGCGCCTCTTCGTCATCCCGCAGAATGGTTGACGGTAGGTGTGCCCGGGAGAAGTCGGGCGTGGACGTCGATGCGGCCCTCTGGTCCGCTCCGCCCTCGGCCCGTGCATCGCAAATCGGCCGGCGCACCCGTGAAACGGCGTAGGAGAGAAGCGAGACCTGTGAGTGCTGCGACGACTCGAAGCCGAACCCCTGACCGCCTGTGCGCCGAGGCGGTAGACCTCGCGAGGGCGGCGGCCGAGGAGGCTGCCGCGCCCGGAGTCGTCGGCGAGCACGTGTCGGCGGTGTCCGAAGGTGACCGCGTCGTCACCCATCTCTTCGAATGCAAGGAGATGGGCTACCGCGGCTGGCGCTGGGCGGTGACCGTCGCCCGCGCCTCCCGCTCCAAACTCGTCACCCTTGACGAAACGGTGCTGCTGCCCGGCCCGGACTCCCTCCAGGCACCCGAATGGGTGCCGTGGAGCGACCGGCTGCGCCCCGGCGACATGGGCCCCGGCGATCTGCTGCCGACCGAGGCGGAGGATCTGCGCCTGGAGCCCGGCTACACCGGCGAGGACGCGCCCCCGCCGAACTCCGCCGTGAAGGACGCCGTCACCCCGCAGGCCCTGGCCGACCTGGTCGAGGCGGAGGACATCGAAGACGTCGCGGTGACGGATCGCGACGACACCACTCCGCTCAGCGTCCGCGGCACGATCGCGGCGGTCGCCGAGGAACTGGGCATGCGCCGGGCCAGAGTGCTGTCCCGGTACGGCCTCCACATCGCGGCCGACCGCTGGGACGAGGCGTTCGGCGCGAAGACCCCCATGGCCCAGGCGGCACCCGCCCCCTGTGTCTCCTGCGGCTTCCTCCTGCCGCTCGCGGGCTCGCTGCGCCAGGCGTTCGGCGTCTGCGCGAACGAGTTCTCGCCGGCGGACGGCCGGGTGGTGTCCCTGGCGTACGGCTGCGGCGGCCACTCGGAGGCGGCGGTCATGCCCACCCCGCCCCGCCCGGCCCCGCACGTACTGGACGAACTGCGCGCGGACGCGTTTCCGCTGGGGCCGTCGGGGGACGACGGCGGGGCCGGTACACAGGGGGGCCCCGGCCGGCCGTGAGCCGTCCGGCTCCCGCAGGTCACGCCATGGGCACGGCGGCGTGCGCGGCGGCGTGCGCGGCGCTCCGGTGGCGCCCGGAATAGAGACGGCAGTCGACGGCTTCGCTCAACTCGCCCTCGTCCAAGGCCAGTTGCTCGGCCCACCACCAAGCGACGCACTCCTCGCACTCCGCGCGGGCCTCGGGGGTCGCGGTGCCGCCCGGCACATGGACTTCGTTCGTCCGCCGGACGTCCTCGGGGCGTGCCTCCCATTCGTCCCTACCCGGAAAGGACCGCAGTCGCCACAGCCCGGCGGCGGCCGTTCCCCGGTACTCGCCCAGTCTCCCCACGGCGACATCGAGAACCGCAGCCCCCACTTCCGGTAGCGCCTCGCCGATCATGGCTGGGTCACTCCGAAATTCGCCTGGGATTGTGCGTCAAGAGTCCTTCCGTACGCCGGAGACGTGCCATGCCACGGCGGAAGTGAATTGGCTCTCGCCGAGCGGATGTGCCCGGCGGCTCTCCCCGTCGCGTCCCTGCGCATGGCGGTCATACTCAGCTCAGCCAGACGGGGAACGGGGGTCACGTTGAGCTCGTCGACGGGTTGGAGGCCCCCGCTCGCAGGTCTCCGCCACCCACACCCTGCATCTGGACTCGGGGTAGGCCGGATTGACGCCGATCTCCCCCTTCGGCAGGAAGCCGTTGAACGGCGTCGGGATCCCCTCACCATTCCAGTAGGCCCACGCTTCCAGGGCCTTCGCCTGCTCGAAGGCGAGGTAGAGCTGGGGATACCGCTCGAACATCCGCATCTCGCGGAAGACAGCCTGCCCCAGCAGGGATGGCGCGGCGACGGCGAGCGCGTCGAAGTCCGGGCCTTGGAAGGTGAAGGCTTCCGCGTCCTGGGACAGGTCGAGCGACACGGTGGCGAACAGATACGACAGACGGTCTCTCGTGTACTCGGCCGCGCCGGGTGCCAGCCTCGGCTCGATCCCTGTGACCAGCTCGACCAGGTGGTCGTATCCGGGATGGAAGCGGGACAGATCGAACAACTGCTCCATGCCCTTGGCGGCGGTATGCGCCAAGCGCTTGTACAGGCGGTTGTTCAGCTCACCGGCCTGTGCGTACGTCTTTGTCTCCGCCGTGACGGAGTGGAGCATCAGGTACTCGGACAGCACCTCGAAGTAGAGGTAGCCCAAGAAGGGGAAGTCCTTGATGGCGGCGCTGAGTTGGTCGGTGAACGCGGCGTACGGTGTCCGCTTCCCCGTGGCGTTGGCCAGGAGCACGTCCATGAACGGGGCTGCGGCGCGGATCCTGCCCAGGGCGGCCCGGCGGAGCCGGGCGTCCTCGTCCCCGGTGAGGAAGCTCCGGTGCCGCAGGTAAGTGCGCAGGTGGATCCGGCCCAGTCGAAGGTAGTCGACACCCTTGGCCGGTACGGGGGCGGCCGGGGTGATCTCGAAGACCAGGGTCCGGGTGTGCGGTTTGGTCTCCAGTAGGTACGCGCCCAGGTTGTGCGGACGCAGGCCGGCCCGCTCGGGGGTGAGCGGCGCGCAGTAGAGCGCGGCGACCAGGCAGCCGGAGCTTCCGTACAGCTGACCGCTGGCGCGGATGGCGTCCAGCGCGGTCGTGGTGTGCATCAGGTGGATCGGGCGGCCGCTGGTCAGGGTCTGAGTCATGGCGTTTCCCGCCAGCAGCCAGCCGCCGGGCGTCTCCTGTTGCAGGCGTCGGCGCCAGTCGGCTTCACACTCGGTGAGCCCGGCGGGGACTGAGCGGGTGACGGGACTGGTGAAGTCGGTGTGGGCGTCGTCCCAGTCTGCGTGCATGGCGAGTCTCCATTACTGTCCATGAGCGAGGGTCTGGCGGGCATGAGCGAGCGCTCGGTCCTGGGTGGCGCCTCCCAGTCGTGCCTTCTCGCTCCGCACGACGAGGTCGAAGGCGAGCGGGTGGAGCCAGTGG
This sequence comes from Streptomyces sp. NPDC057307, assembly GCF_042667665.1. Taxonomy (NCBI): domain Bacteria; kingdom Bacillati; phylum Actinomycetota; class Actinomycetes; order Kitasatosporales; family Streptomycetaceae; genus Streptomyces; species Streptomyces sp. NPDC057307. The sequence goes on from NZ_JBHUZM010000013.1 coordinate 92,791, forward strand.
GGCACGGCGACGCGGAGCCGGGAGGGGTCCGGCCACCAGCGGGTGAGGGGCAGGCGGTAGCGGTCCATGGCGTCTGCGGCCTTCAACAGGTCGACAAGGTGAGGGGCCTGCCGGTAGGCGCGGTCCTGCGCCGTGGTGAATGCCTCGTACGGCACGTCGTGGAGGCCGATGGCGAGCGCCGCCCGCGCGAGTGGGGTCGGCGGGATCTGGTGGCCCATGGCGGCGGTGACGATGCCCTCGTTGGTGGTGAACCAGGTCGCGGCGCGCTGCCCGTGGCCCGGGTCTGCCCTGTCGTTGCGCCTGCGGCAGTCGTGAACAGCCGCAGCGGCGCACAGGGCCAGGGTGTCGTCCAGGTCCAGGCCGTGCTCGGCGGCGAGTACTGACGCGAGCAGGCTGACCCGCGCGCCGTGGCGGATGCCGTGGAGGGAGTCGGCCAACCGGGTGTCCGTGAACCAGGCGGCATCCGGGATAACCATCGTGGCCTGGGGGGACAGGCGAGGCGGGCTGCCGGTGAACGGCGGCCGGTTGCGGGCGATCCAGCCGAGGGTGGCCGGATCCATGGCCTGGTGGGCGGGCAGGCTCCCGTTCGTGGCGAGCTCGTGCAGCGCGGTGACGTTAGGCTTCGGCGATCCGGAGTTCATCTCTGGTTCCTCGGAAGGACGGTTCGAGTGGGTAAGACGCTGGGCGTGGCGATCCTCACGATGGGGACGCGGCCGAACGATCTGGCCGCGCTGCTGGCCTCGGTCAAATCGCAGACGACGCCGGCGACGCGCACCGTGGTGGTCGGCAACGGGTGCTCCCTGGCGGATCTGGACCTGCCACCGTGGGTGGAGGCGGTGGAGCTCCCGGAGAATCTGGGCGTGACCGGCGGACGGAACGTTGCCCTCGGACACTTGCGGGACATGGACCTGGTGCTGGACCTGGACGACGACGGGTTGCTGGTCACAGACACCGACTTCGAGCGGATCACGCAGTTGTACGAGGCGGACCCGGGTTTGGGGATCGTGGGATTCCGGATCGCGGACGAGACCGGGCTCACCCAGCGCCGCCATGTCCCTCGACTGCGGGCAGGTAACCCGATGCGCGGTGGATCAGTGACGACGTTCCTGGGCGGGGCGCACGTGCTGTCAGGGAAGATGCTGGCGCAGGTCGGAGACTGGCCGGCTTCGTTCTTCTTCTCCCACGAGGAGACGGACATGGCCTGGCGCGCGCTGGACGCCGGATGGAAGATCATCTATGAGCCGCATTTGCTGCTCCAGCACCCCAGGACGTCACCCGCTCGGCACGCCTTCTTCTACCGGACCAACGCCCGCAACCGGGTCTACCTGGCCCGGCGTCATCTGCCGACCGTGCTCGTGCCGGTCTACCTGGGTGTGTGGACGGCGCTGACCGTGGCCCGCACTCGGGACATGGCCGGGCTGCGGGCATGGTTCGGCGGCTTCGCCGAAGGCTGGCGCACGCCCTGTGGGACACGCCGGCCCATGCGCTGGTCCACGGTGTGGAACATGACCCGCCTCGGACGACCCCCGGTGCTGTGAGGGCCGTCAGGCGCACTCGGCCCGCAGCCATCTCGGGATCGCCTCGGGCGTGCGCCGTACCCACTCCATGTATCGGTGGACGCCGTCCTCGATGCTGACGGAGGGTTCCCAGCCCAGGAGGTCCTTCATGCGGGTGGTCGTGGCGCAGGCGCCGAGCGGGTCTCCGTGCGGCATTGGTGTCCGGACGAGCGGACTGTCGGGGCAGTGACGACGTACGAGGTCGGCGATCTCCCGGATGGAGGTGGCGCGCCCGGTGCCGACGTTGATCGTCGCCCGGTGGGCGCGCGGGGCGAGAGTGGCCAGCAGGGTGGCGTCGGCGATGTCGTCCACGTGCACGAAGTCGCGGACCTGGGAGCCGCCTCCGTTGAGTTGCAAGGGCAGGCCGAGGACCGCCCTCATGCCGTACCAGGCCACCACCCACGAGTGGCTGTTTTCCTTGATCACCTGCGGCTCTCCGTAGACGGAGAAGTACCGCACGATCGCGTGGGAGTCGCCTTGACCGGCCAGGGCCAGGGTGGTCTGGTGCTCGCCCCAGACCTTGGTGTTGGCATAGACGGACGCAGGGGCCAGCGCGTCGTTCTCGCTGAACCGTGCCGTCCGGCCGGATGATCCACGCCCCAGACCGTAGACGCTGGCTGAGGAGACGAAGACCAGGCGCTTGAGTGTGCCACTGTGCCGGGCCGCGGCGCCCAGCACAGTCTGGGTTCCGGCGATGTTCGCGTGCACTGCGGCCATCGGGTTGCGGGTGCACTCGGCGACATCGGCCAGCGCCGCGGCGTGGACGACGTAGTCGCTGCGCGAGATGAGATCGTCCATCAGCGTGGAGTCGGTGATGTCGCCCGCGACCACGTCCGAGTCGGCGGGAGAGATCCCGAACACGGTCGAGTAGACCTTCGAGTCGTAGGCGTCCAGCCGCCCCACGGCCAGCGGCTTGGCTCCAACAGCCCGAAGCCTGTGGACGATACGGCTTCCGACCAGCCCGAACCCTCCGGTCACGGTGACGGTGGCGCCGGACAGTTCCGCAAGGCGATCCTTGGTGTTCACAGCAGTCGACCCTTCTCGTAGAGACCGCGCGAGCGCGGCCAGAAACGCGTCATGGCAGGGAAAGGCGCGGCGAACGCTCCGGAATCGACACTGTGAAGCTGTGCGAACGGAGGAACGGCCGGGCACTCTCAAGAACAGCGCTTCGACCGGTGCGGAAACAGAGGGCTGGGAGGTGGGCACGGTGGACCGGGTGCAGCACACGCGCTCAGCGGCCCACACCCCCAGGTGTAACTACACCCGAGGCGGGTGATTGCTCCTGCCGCCCGGCCACGAGTGACTGCTAACGTCCAATCAGAACCGTCCCGGACCAGGGGGAAGCTGGTGGACCGCAAGCCAGAACTGAATCCGCTTCGCGAACAGTTGGCCGGCCTTGGGTGGAGTCCGGAACAGCTGATCGCCCGGGTGAACCAGCGCCGCGCCCGGCGCGGGTCTCCGCCTTTGCATCTCAAGACGGGCTACCCGTGGATGCGCGGTGGTCGGCCGTCGGCCGAGACGAGGGCCGACGTACTGGTTGTGCTCTCGCACTACGCCGGGCGCCCGCTGACGGCTGCCGGTCTGGGCTGGGACCGCCCCAGGACACGCCGCCGCCACCGCGCACTGGAGCACCCTTACGACGCCACCGCCACCGAACTGCTCCGTGCGACCCAGGGAGATGTCCCCATGCAGCGACGCTCGTTCATCCTGCTGTCCGGAGCCGTCGCCACCGCGCCGGCACTGGATCTGCTGATGGACGGAGCACCTGAACTGCGCGCGGCCCAGGAGGGCGACAGGGTGTCCCCACAGCTGACGGCAACGGTGGAGCGTGCCGTGCGGCAGGCCCGGGAGCTGGACGACAGCGAGGGCAGCGCCTCCACGCTGCTGTGGACCGGTGGGGTCTGGCAGAACCTTGGCAAGCTGATCACGGAGTGCCGGTACGGTGCGGCCGAAGGCGTGCGCCTGCACACCGCGTACGTCGAGATGTCGGAGACCTACGGGTGGATGCTGTTTGACGCCGGCCACCACCCGCAGGCCCAACGCGTCTACCAGACCGGCCTGCGCCTCGCTCGCGAGGCCGCGGAGGCACCCAGCGTCCACCACGCCACCGTCAACCTCCTTGCCTCGGCCGCCTATCAGGAGTCCTGGCTCGGTCAGTACCACGAAGCCTCGACCCTCCTTGAAGTCGCCGAGAATCGCAGGCCCCAGGCCCTGACCCCGCGCCTGCGGGCGGTGCTGGAAATGCGCCGCATCGCACTGGCGGGTCAGATGGGAGACACCGAAGCGGTGCGTCGCGCCGATGGCCGGACTCGTACCCACCTGGCCTCCGTCCGCGACAGTGAAGAACCCTGGTGGACCCTGTGGCTTGGCTCCTCGGCGGTTGATGCCCAGACCGGCCGGGCCCTGCTCGCCGCTCGCCACCCCGATCTTGCCGAGCCCTACCTCGGCGGCCGCACGGTCGACGACGCCGAGGGCTATCCTCGCGACAGGATGCTCTTCGCCAGCGAACTGGCCGATGCCCGCGCCCAGACCGGCGACATCACCGGAGCGGTCAATGCCACACGGCAGGCCCTGACCCTGGCCGAGCAGGTCGGTTCCCACCGTGTCCACCACCACCTGCAATGCGTGATCGCCACCTTCCGCCAACAGCACGGCACCCACCCCGGTGTCCGAAACCTGCTCGGCGACCTGCCCCAGGCTGTCTGATCTGTCCTCGCCCCACTGGGGGAATCCATCCCCAAGTTCCTCGGATCGGGAGAGGGACACGGCGACTCGGAGGACCCGGGCGGCTCCTGATCAGCCGAGCCCACCGGGATAATGGACCCGCACCCCGCCCAAGGCGCCCCGCGCGGTACGTTCGGGCCCGCACACTTACCGAGTAGCGGACCGGTAGGCGGACGGACAGAGCGGAGTCACAGGGTGAGCGTCACGACGACCGAGGGAGCCGATCCGTTCGGAACGGGTCGGCTGCGGCGTGCGGTGCTGGACTCGTGGGCGGCCGGACCCGCTCGCTTCCGGGAGGACGCCAACGCCGAGGAGGACCTCGCACTCGGCGGCTACCGTGACCGGCTGGTCGTCGAACTGGCGCAGAACGCCGCCGACGCCGCCGCCCGCGCGGGCACCCCCGGGCGGCTCCGGCTCACGCTGCGGCCCGGCACCGCCGAGGGCCCCGCCGTGCTCGTGGCCGCCAACACCGGTGCGCCCCTCGACGCGACCGGTGTCGAATCCCTCAGTACCCTGCGCGCCTCCGCCAAGCGCGAGGGGCACGAGTCCGCCGTCGGGCGGTTCGGCGTCGGGTTCGCCGCCGTCATCGCCGTCAGTGACGAGCCCGCCGTCGTCGGACGGCACGGCGGGGTCCGCTGGTCCCTCGCCGAGGCGCGCGGGCTGGCCCGGCAGGCCGCCGAGGCGAGCCCGGGACTCGGCGACGAACTGCGGCGCCGGGACGGGCACGTACCGCTGCTGCGGCTGCCGCTGCCCGCCGAGGGCAGCGCGCCCGAGGGCTACGACACCGTGGTCATCCTGCCCCTGCGGGACGGAACCGCGCTCGATCTGGTGGAGCGGCTGCTCGCCGCGATCGACGACGCGCTGCTGCTGACGCTGCCGGGGCTCGAAGAGATCGTGGTCGAAACCCCCGACGGCGAGCGGGTGTTGAGGCGCGGCGTGCACGGCGCGTATGTGCACGTGGAGGACAGCGCGGCCGACGCCGTGAGCCGCTGGCGGGTCGTCAGCCGTCACGGGGCCACCGACCCCGCGCTGCTGGAGGGCCGGCCCGTCGAGGAACGCCTGCGGCCCCACTGGGCGGTCACCTGGGCCGTCCCCGTGGACGGCGAGGGTGCGCCGGTCCCGCCCCGTACCGCGCCCGTCGTGCACGCCCCGACACCGACCGACGAACCCCTGGGCGTGCCCGCCCTGTTGATCGCCTCGCTGCCGCTGGACACCACCCGGCGGCACCCCGCGCCCGGACCGCTCACCGACTTCCTCGTGGAGCGCGCCGCCGACGCTTACGCCGAACTGCTCGGCGACTGGCGGCCGGTGTCCACCGGCACCATCGACCTGGTGCCGGGACCGCTCGGCAAGGGCGAGCTGGACGGGGTGCTGCGCGCCGCGATCCTCAAGCGCCTGCCGCGCGTCGCCTTCCTCGAACCGGCCGCTCCCAGCGAGGAGTTGACCGCGCTGCGGCCCTTCGAGGCGGAAGTCGTGGAGGGCGCGGGGGACGAGACCGTACGCGTACTGGCCGAAGTACTGCCCACGTTGCTGCCCGCCGGGCTCGAACGGCGCACGGAGCTGCGGTCCCTGACGGTGGGCCGGCTGCCCCTCGGCGACGCCATCGAGCGCATCGGCGGCAGTGAGCGCGCCCCCGAGTGGTGGCGGCGTCTCTACGAGTCGCTGGCCGGCGTCGACCCGGACCGGCTGTCCGGGCTGCCGGTACCGCTCGCCGGCGGCCGTACGGCGGTCGGCCCCCGGCGGGTCCTGCTGCCGCTCACCGACACGCCCGCCGATCTCGCCAGGCTCGGCCTGAAGGTGGCGCACCCCGACGCCGCCCACCCGCTGCTGGAGAAGCTGGGCGCGCTCCCCGCCACCCCGCGTGCCGTGCTGACGACCCCGGAGGTACGGGCGGCGGTCGCCGCCTCGCTGGACTCCGGTGATTTCTGGGACCAGGACCCGCGGAACCGGCTGGACGCCGAGGAGTTGGCCGAGACGGTCCTCGCCCTGGTGCGGGACGCGGACCTGGACGTCGGCGACGAGCCGTGGCTGGCCGCGCTCGCCCTGCCCGACGAGGAGGGCGAACTCGCACCCGCCGGTGAACTCGTCCTGCCCGGCAGCCCGTTCGCCGCCGTCATGCGCGAGGACGAACTCGCCCTGTGCGACGCCGACCTGGCCGAACGCTGGGGCGAACAGCCGCTCGCCGCCTGCGGCGTGCTGGCCAACTTCACCCTCGTACGCGCCACGGACGTCGTCCTGGACCCCGACGAACTGGAGCCGCGCGACGGCGACTTCGCCGAGCCGGACGACGCCGGCCTCCTGGACGCCGTCGACGTGTGGTGCGAGGACGTCCTGGACCGGCTGCCCGAGACGCCCGTGCCGCCGGTCGCCACCGAGATCGTCGCCGTACGCGACCTGGACCTCGTGGACGACGACGCCTGGCCGGCGGCACTCGCCCTGCTGGCGCGGCCGCCCCTGCGGGACGCGCTGACCGCGCCCGTACGGGTCCTGCTGCCCGACGGCACGACCGAGAGCGTCCGCTCGTACACCGCCTGGTGGCTGCGCGACCACCCCGTGCTCGACGGGCGCCGCCCGGCCGGTCTGCGCGCGGAGGGCGGCGATCCGCTGCTGGCCGGGCTGTACGACTCCGTGGACGCGTCCGGCTTCGAGGACGCGCAGGTGCTGCGCGCCCTGGGCGTACGGACCTCGGTCGCCGCCCTGCTGGACGAGCCGGGGGGCGCCGCCGAGCTGCTGACCCGGCTGGCCGACCCCGACCGTGAGGTGACCGCTCGTCAGCTGCACGCCCTCTACACCGCCATCGCCGACCTCGACCCCGAACAGGTCACCCTGCCCGACGAGTTGCGCGCCGTCGTGGACGGCGAGGTGCGGATCGTGGACGCGGCGGACGCCGTGATCGCGGACGTACCCGACCTGCTGCCGCTGGCGGGCGGGCTGCCGCTGCTGCCGGTGGCCCCGGCCCGCGCCGGGGACCTCGCGGAGCTGCTGCAGGTCGGGCGACTCGGCGAGAGCGTCACGGCGGAGGTGACGACGCGGGGCGAGGAGTACGAGGTACCGGAGTCCGTCCACGTACTGCTGGGCGCCGGCACCCCCGACACCTACATCGAGCACGAGCGACTGCTGGCGGGCGGCGTGGAGCTGGACTGGCGGCGCACACCGGACGGCACGGTCCACGCGGCCACCGTGGAGGGTGTCGCGGCCGGGCTGGCGTGGGCGGCTGGGCAGTGGCCGCGCCGCTTCGAGGTGGCCGCGCTGCTGGAGGACGCGTCGCGTACGGAGGAACTGGCGCGGGACCGCTGGTTCGACTGACGGCTCACGAGTGGCGGGCGGCGACTCACGAGCGGCGAGCGGCGGTTCACGAGTGGCAGGTGACGGCTCACGAGGCGCCACCGACCACTCGCGACCCAGATGTGTGACCTTCACGAAAAAGTCACGCGGCGCACAACCATCGGTCCGCACTTCTCGTCTGAACAGGCGAGCCAACAGGCTCACTGACCAATGGGGAATTGCATGCGAATCCGTGCCACTGTCGCCGTCGCGACCGGTGCCCTGGCTCTGTCCGCCCTCGCCGTGCCGGCCTCCCAGGCCGCTCCCGCGGACGATCGTCCGGGCGTGCCCGCCTACGGCTCCGCCACGCACCAGGGCTCCACCGCCGCGCCGAAGGGCAAGGCCAGGGCGGCCGTTGAAGCCCCGGTGATCAGCAAGGCCGTGGTGAACGGTGGCAAGCCCATCGTCGTCGGCGCCAAGGCCGTCAAGAAGGTCGCCGTCTCGATCACCGCGTCGCACCCGTCCGGCATCGTCGACGCCGACGCGATCATCTGGACCGGTGTCGGCCTGGACGACCCGGACTCCTTCGGGTTCGGGTCGCCCGCCCCCTTCACGTGCAAGGCGGCGAACGCCACCACCTCCACCTGCACGCAGAACATCGAGATCGACCCGGACTGGCTCCGCAACAGCGACACGAAGACCTGGAACGTCGGCGTCTGGGTGACGTCCAACGACACCTACAGCGCGCAGAACGACAAGTTCGGCAAGACGAAGCTCCAGCGCCTGTCCAAGCTGGACGTCAACGCCGCCCCCGAGCCGGTGCGGCCGGGCGGCACGATCACCATCACGGGCAAGCTGTCCCGCGCCAACTGGGAGACGGGCACCTACAAGGGCTACTCCACCCAGCCCGTGCAGCTCCAGTTCCGCAAGAAGACCAGCGACACCTACACCACGGTGAAGACGGTCAAGACCTCCACCACCGGGACGCTGAAGACCACCGCCAAGGCGACCGTGGACGGCTACTGGCGCTGGAACTTCGCCGGTACGTCGACCACCCCGGCGATCATCCCGGCCGGCGACTTCGTGGACGTCAGCTAGTCCGAGCAGTCGTCGAAGCAGTCGTCGAAGCAGTCGTAGCGAGGGCCCCGCGCAGCACGCGCGGGGCCCTCGCCGTCTCCGTCACTCTTCGCCGGGCCTACGCCGGGTACCTCCGGTCCACCCACCGCCACGCCACTTCCAGCAGCACCGCGCCCACGCCCGCGATCGCCACCGCCGTCCACGGCATCGTCGTGCCCACCAGCTTCAGCGCGAAGAAGTCCTGGAGCCACGGCACCACCAGCACGACCAGGAAGAGGAACCCCATCGCCAGCACCAGTCCCACCCGCCACCAGGTGTAGGGGCGGGCGATGATCACCAGGACCCACATCGAGACCAGGAACAGCGTCAGCGTCGCCGCGCTCGTCTCGGCGGCGAGCGCGCCCGATCCGCTGTAGTGCGCGCGGGCCAGCAGATACGTCGCGAAGGTGGTGCCGGCGGCGACGATGCCGCTGGGGATCGAGTACCGCATCACCCTGCGTACGAAGTTCGGCCGCGCGCGCTCCTTGTTGGGCGCGAGCGCCAGGAAGAACGCCGGGACGCCGATCGTCAGCGTCGAGATCAGCGTCAGATGCCGGGGCAGGAACGGATACTCCACCTGCGTGCACACCACCAGGACGGCCAGCAGCACGGAGTAGACCGTCTTCGTCAGGAACAGGGTCGCGACGCGGGTGATGTTGCCGATCACCCGGCGGCCCTCGGCCACCACCGAGGGCAGCGTGGCGAAGCTGTTGTTGAGGAGCACGATCTGGGCGACCGCCCGCGTCGCCTCCGACCCCGACCCCATGGCCACGCCGATGTCGGCGTCCTTCAGGGCGAGCACGTCGTTCACACCGTCACCGGTCATCGCGACCGTGTGGCCGTGCGACTGGAGCGCGCCCACCATCTCCCGCTTCTGCTGCGGGCTGACCCGGCCGAAGACCGACGCCGAGTCGAGCGCCCGCGCCATCTCGTCGCGGTCGGTGGGCAGTTGGCGCGCGTCGACCGTACGGTCCGCGCCGGACAGCCCGAGCTTCGCGGCCACGGCGCCGACCGAGACCGCGTTGTCGCCGGAGATCACCTTCGCCGCGACGTCCTGGTCGGCGAAGTAGGTGAGGGTATCCGCGGCGTCCGGGCGCAGCCGCTGCTCCAGTACGACGAGGGCCGTCGCCACCGCGCCGTCCGTCACGTCGGGCGCGTCGAGAGGGGTGTTGCCGTCGACGCGGGCCAGCAGGAGCACCCGTAGACCCTGCTCGTTGAGGGTGTCGATTTCGGCGAGCGTGGCATCGCCGGCGGGCAGCAGGACATCGGGCGCGCCGAGGAGCCAGCCGACCGGCCCGCCGTCCGACTCCGGGTGACCGTCGGCGTCCGGTGCGAACGTGGCGCCGCTGTACTTGCGGGCCGACGAGAACGGCAGCGCCGCCGTGGCACGCCACCCCGACTCGTCCGGATACGCGTCGATGATCGCCTGGAGGCTGGCGTTGGGCCGGGGGTCGGACGCGCCGAGGGCGCCGAGCACCTTGCGTACGTAACCCTCGTCCGTGCCGTTCAGCGGCCGCAGCTCCGTGACGTCCATGCCGCCCTCGGTGAGCGTGCCCGTCTTGTCGAGACAGACGACGTCGACCCGGGCCAGGCCCTCGATCGCGGGCAGCTCCTGGACGAGGCACTGCTTGCGGCCGAGCCGGATGACGCCGATCGCGAAGGCGACCGAGGTCAGCAGGACCAGGCCCTCCGGGATCATCGGGACGATGCCGCCGATGGTCCGGGCGACGGAGTCCTTGAAGTTGTTCTCCTTGACGACGAGCTGACTGATGATCAGCGCGACCGCCGTCGGGACCATCATCCAGGTGACGTACTTCAGTATCGTGCTGATGCCGTTGCGCAGTTCGGACTGGACGAGCGTGAAGCGCGAGGCCTCCTCGGCGAGTTGGGCCGCGTACGCCTCCCGACCCACCTTCGTCGCCCGGAACGCGCCGCCGCCCGCGACCACGAAACTGCCCGACATCACCGTGTCGCCGGGGTGCTTGAGCACCGGGTCGGCCTCACCGGTGAGCAGCGACTCGTCGACCTCCAGATTGTCGGCCTCGACGATCTCGCCGTCCACGACGACCTTGTCGCCGGGGCCGAGTTCGACGACGTCTCCGAGGACGATCTCGGAGGTGGAGATCCCGGCCGCGACGCCGTCCCGCCGTACGACCGGCTTGGCCTCGCCGATGACGGCCAGACCGTCGAGGGTCTTCTTGGCGCGCAGCTCCTGGATGATGCCGATTCCGGTGTTCGCGATGATCACGAAGCCGAAGAGGCTGTCCTGGATCGGCGCGACCAGGAGCACGATCGCCCAGAGGATCCCGATGAGCGCGTTGAAGCGGGTGAAGACGTTGGCGCGGACGATCTCGGCGGTGGAACGGCTGCTGCGTACGGGAACGTCGTTGACCTCGCCCCGCGCGACCCGCTCGGCGACCTCCGCGGCCGTCAGCCCGGTGGCGCGGCGGGCCGACCCGGGCAGCTCCTGCGGGTGGACGGGGTCGAGCTCCGCCCCCGCGTCGATGGAGGGGCCGCGCGGCTCGCCGCCGCCGGTGTCGGTCTTCGCCCGCTGTGTCATGAGGTCGACGTTACGGCGGTGAGGGGGCGTTCACCCGCCGCGACCCCGAAGATCCGACCGAGGTACGAGAGCTCGTGACCGCAAGTCCACCCACGGCACTACGGCTGTACGTCTGCGCCCGCCCGCGACCGCTTGATGGCGGCGTCGCGCCTGCGGACGTACCAGATCCCGATCAGGCCGAGCCCGGCACCGGCCAGACAGGTCCACAGCCACCAGAGGTGCCCGTGGTCGTCGAACCACCCGTAGAAGGGGAGCTGCACAAGAAAGAGGACGAACCAGATGACGGTGCCGCCGACGATGGTCGGGACGATCGGCCCCTCCAGGGGCTCGGGTGCCTCGTGCGTCGGGGTCCATTTGGCCATGACGTCAGTCTATGCGGGGCGGTCGCGGGGTGGTCGCGGGCCGGTCGCGAGGCAGTGGCTGGGCTGTCGCGGGCGGGCCGGTCGCCGGGCGCCAGGGGGCTCTACGCGCGGAGATAGCGATCACCGGCCCATCTGTTCATACTGAAACGGTTTTGCGAATGGCCTGTTCTGTTCGTTCGAACGCCCAGCATCCAGTGATCACCACGACTGAGGGTTGCGCATGCCCGTCCAGGACAAGGCCACCGCTCCGGTCGCCGTCGACCGCTTCTTCAAGATCTCGGAGCGCGGCTCCACCGTCGCCCGCGAGGTGCGCGGAGGCTTCGCCACCTTCTTCGCGATGGCCTACATCATCGTGCTGAACCCGATCATCCTCGGCAGCGCGAAGGACATGTACGGCCACCAGCTCGACAGCGGCCAGCTGGTCACCGCCACCGTGCTGACCGCGGCCTTCGCCACCCTCCTGATGGGCGTCATCGGCAACGTACCGATCGCGCTCGCCGCCGGGCTCGGCGTCAACACGGTCGTCGCGCTCCAGCTCGCCCCCAGGATGAGCTGGGCCGACGCGATGGGCATGGTCGTCCTGGCCGGTTTCCTGGTGATGCTGCTGGTCGCGACCGGCCTGCGGGAACGGGTGATGAACGCCGTACCGACCAGCCTGCGCAAGGGCATCGCCATCGGTATCGGCCTCTTCATCATGCTGATCGGCCTGGTCGACTCCGGCTTCGTCTCCCGTATCCCGGACGCCGCCCACACCACCGTGCCGCTCCAACTCGGCTCGGACGGCCACCTCAACGGCTGGCCCGTGCTGGTCTTCGCGCTCGGCGCGCTGCTCACCCTCGTACTGATCGTCCGCAAGGTGCCCGGCGCGATCCTGATCTCGATCGTGACGATGACGGTCGTGGCGCTCGTCATCGAGGCGGTCGCCGACGTACCGAGCTGGGGCCTGACCACCCCGAAGTGGCCGGGCAACCCCGTGGACAGCCCGGACTTCGGACTGCTGGGCGATTTCAGCCTCTTCGGCGGCTTCGAGAAGGTCGGCGTCCTCACCGGCGTCCTCTTTGTCTTCACCGTGCTGCTGTCCACCTTCTTCGACGCGATGGGCACGATCCTCGGCGTCGGCGACGAGGCGAAGCTGATGGACGAGAAGGGGCGGCTGCCCGGGATCAACCGGGTGCTGTTCGTGGACGGCATCGCCGTCGCGTCCGGCGGTGCGACCTCGTCCTCCGCCACCACCTGCTTCGTGGAGTCCACGGCGGGTGTCGGCGAAGGCGCGAGGACCGGACTGGCGTCCGTCGTGACGGGCGCGCTCTTCTCGCTGGCGCTGTTCCTCACCCCGATCGCGACGATGGTGCCGTCCCAGGCGGCGACGCCCGCGCTGCTGGCGGTCGGCTTCCTGATCCTCGCCGGATCGGTCCGGGACATCGACTGGACCGACTACACCGTCGCCGTGCCCGCGTTCCTGGCGATGGTGCTGATGCCGTTCACGTACTCGATCACCAACGGCATCGGCATCGGCTTCATCACCTTCAGCCTGCTGCGGCTGGCGGTGGGCCGGGGCCGCGAGGTGCCGGTGGCGATGTACGTCGTGTCGGCGGTCTTCGTCTTCTACTACGCGATGCCGGCGCTGGGCCTGACCTAGGCCGTGTCGACGCCGGGGGCCCGCGGTGCCGCTCACGCGGCCCCGTAGAACCTCTCCGTCTCGTCGACGGACGCCCGGAAGCGTTCGTCGAAATCGTCGCGCATGAGCGTCCCGACCACATAGTCCTGGACGCTCATTCCCCGTCTGGCGGCATGCTGCCGAAGCCGGTCGAGCAGCTCACCGTCTATCCGCAGGCTGAGCACTGTCGATCCCATGCCGACCAGGGTCGGGGGCCGGTGCGCGCCCTGGTGTGACTTTCCGCGGTTGTCTCACTCGTACGAGTGAGCTAGAGCCGCTCGATGTGTGACGCGATGTGTGGGATCTGTGCGACCTGGTGAGGGAGACGCGTTTTCCATTTTCCTTAGCTTAGGTAATGAGTTACGCTAAACAACATGCCTGACCTATCCCACGGCGACGACGCGGCCGCCGTGAACGCACTCCGCTCGGCCGTCATGCGGCTGGGCCGGCGACTCAAGCACCAGCGCGTCGACGAGTCGCTCAGTCCGACCGAGATGTCGGTGCTCGGCACCCTCGCCCGGTGCGGCTCGGCCACCCCCGGTGAGCTGGCCCGCAAGGAGCACGTACAGCCGCCGTCGATGACGCGCATCGTGGCGCTGCTCGAAGCCAAGGGACTGGTCCGGCTGGAGCCGCACCCCGACGACCGCCGGCAGAAGGTGGTCACGTCGACCGAGCGGGCCGAGGCCATGCTCGAAGAGAGCCGCCGTAAGCGCAACGCGTGGCTGACCGCTGTGGCGGAGGGTCTGGACGAGGACGAATGGGCCAAGCTCCGCGCGGCCGCGCCGGTACTGGAAAAGCTCGCGCACTTGTAACTACCCGCCTGTAACTACCCGCCGACCAACGCCGTTTCGTGAACTACCGCCGTCCCGGCTCGCACCTCCGCGAGCCCCAACCCCCTGGGAAGCCCGTACGCGTCCGCAGACGAATGTTGTCAACGCCGAGGAGGCGAACCGATTTTGAGTACGGGATCCGGAGCAGACTCCGCCCCCGCACCGACCACCCCCGACCCCGTTCAACAGACCGCACAACCCCGCACGAGCATGTTCAGCTCGCTGAAGATCCGTAACTACCGGCTCTTCGCCACCGGACAGGTTGTGTCGAACACCGGCACCTGGATGCAGCGCATCGCCCAGGACTGGCTGGTGCTCACCCTCACCGGATCCTCCACGGCCGTCGGTATCACCACGGCCCTCCAATTCCTGCCGATGCTGCTCTTCGGCCTGTACGGCGGTGTCATAGCCGACCGGTGCAACAAGCGCACCCTGCTGCTCGGCACGCAGGCCGCCATGGGAATCACCGGCCTCGCGCTCGCCGCCCTCACCCTCAGCGGTCAGGTCCAGGTCTGGCACGTGTACGCCACGGCCTTCGTACTCGGCCTGGTCACGGTGGTCGACAACCCGGCGCGGCAGTCGTTCGTGCACGAGATGGTCGGCCCGGACCAGCTCCGTAACGCCGTCAGCCTGAACTCCGCCAACTTCCAGTCCGCCCGGCTCGTGGGCCCGGCCGTCGCCGGTGTCCTGATCACCGCGGTCGGCAGCGGCTACGCCTTCCTGCTCAACGGATTCTCCTTCATCGCACCGCTCACCGCCCTGCTGCTGATGCGCAACTCCGAGCTGCTGAAGGTCGAACGCACCCCGCGCGGCAAGGGCCAGTTGCGGGAAGGGCTGCGTTACGTCGCGGGCAAGCCCGAGCTGATCTGGCCCATCGTGCTCATCGGCTTCATCGGCACGTTCGGCTTCAACTTCCCGATCTGGCTGTCCGCCTTCGCGGACGACGTCTACCACGCGGGCGCCGGTACGTACGGCCTGCTCAACACCCTGATGGCGGTCGGCTCCCTGATCGGCGCCCTGCTCGCCGCGCGCCGGGGCACGTCCCGGATGCGGCTGCTGGTGGCCGCGGCGGTCCTCTTCGGTGTGCTGGAGATCGTGACCGCGTTCGCGCCGACGTTCTGGCTCTTCGCGGCGCTGCTGGTGCCGGTCGGCATGTGCGGCCTGACGGTCAACGTGACCGCCAACTCCAGCATCCAGATGGCCACGGACCCGGCCATGCGCGGCCGGGTGATGGCCCTGTTCATGATGGTCTTCACGGGCGGTACGCCACTGGGCGCCCCGCTCGTCGGCTGGGTCACCGACACGTACGGCGCGAGGGTCGGCTTCGCGGCCGGCGGCGCGGTCGCCGCCCTGGCGGCGGTGGGCGTGGGCGTGATGCTCGCGCGGGTGGGCGACCTGCGGGTGAAGATCGACCTGCGGCGGGGGCGTCCGCATGTGACGTTCGTGCCGAAGGAGCAGCCGCTGGCGACGGCGGCGTGATCGTGGGGGCGGCGGTCAGTTACGGGGGAACTCGTCGGTTTTGATGGTCAGACCGACCACGGTGTCCTTGAGCTTGATCTCCTCGCCGAAGTCGACGGTCCGGTCGACGGTGTATTCGTCCTTCTTCGGTTCGGTGAAGACGCGGCAGCGGCCGATGTACGGATCGACGACGACATAGACGGGCACGCCGGCGGTCGCGTAGGCGGCTTTCTTCGGGCCGTAGTCGTTGAGGGCGGTGGACTTGGAGATCACTTCCGCCACCAACTCGATGTCCTCGTAGTCCCAGAGGCCCTTCGCGTTCTTCACGGCGTCGCCGGACAGCGCGACGACATCGCAGGCGAAGCCGTTCAGATGCCCGGGAAAGTCGAAGCGGACGTCGGACTTGACCTGGCTGCGCGCGTACCCGGAAGCCCGCAGTTGGTCGTAGATGTCCGCGATGATCTCCCAATGGGTGTCCCGTTGCGGCGACATGAAGATGTTCCCCCCGACGATCTCGGCCTTGTATCCCTCGGGGACGGGCAACTGCTCAAGCCACTCGAACATCCTGTCCAGAGTCAGCTTGTCTTTTTCGTCGCTCTCGTCGGCCATGGCGATCCTGTCGGTGTCTACGACGGTCATCGTGGCGCTCCTCCCCGCTGCCGTACGAAATTCGGCAGCCGCGCGGTACAACGATAACCACGGTGACCCGGTCACGCCCGGATGCCAGACTGGCCGCCATGCGTCTCTTCGCCGCCGTACTGCCGCCCGCCCACGTCGCCGACGAACTCGCCGCGGCCGTCGATCAGCGGCTGCGGGGGCTCCCCGGAGCCGGCGAACTGCGGTGGACCGGGCAGGCGGGGTGGCACTTCACGCTTGCCTTCATGGGCGAGGTCGACGACGCGGTGGTGCCCGAGCTGACCGAGCGGCTGGAGCGGGCGGCGCACCGTACGGAAGCGTTCCCGCTACGGCTCCACGGCGGCGGGCACTTTGGCGGGCGCGCCCTGTGGGCCGGTGCCGCCGGGGGCATCGCGGAGCTGCGGCGCCTCGCCGAACGCGCGGATGCAGCCGCGCGCCGGACCGGGCTGCCGATGGAGGAGCACCGCGCCTACCGGCCGCATCTCACGCTGGCCCGTACGCGGGTCGACACCGACCTGAGCCCGTACGCCGCCGCTCTCGACGGCTTCGAGGGGACGCCGTGGGAGGTCGGGGAGCTGGCGCTCGTACGGAGCAGGCTGCCCGTGGCCGGGGTGGCGGGCGAGCAGCCGAGGTACGAGACGCTGGCGCGCTGCCCGATGGCGAGGCCCGCCGCGAGCCCCACCACGAGCCCCACCGTGAGGCCCGGCGCGAAGCCCGGCGCCGAAGGCCGTTAACCTCGACGCGTGGACCCCAAAACCCGGAACCGGATCATGGCCGCCGCGCTCGTGCTGATGTTTGTGATCGTCGCCGTGACGGCGGCGTTCGGCTAGCCCGTGTACGAGGGCGGGCGCGGCCCCGAGGCCGCGC